>DAIDKG010000357.1 GCA_027450125.1 Bordetella sp.
CATCGTGCGCGCGCTGCGCGAAGGGTCCGCGCCGCTGGGTGTGTGCTGGGACGCTGCCGACCTGGAGGGGTTCGAAACCCGGCCCTACCGCGCCGATCATCTTGCCGTGGCCGTGCATGCGGCGCACCCGCTGGCGGCGCGCCGGCACTGCCGTTTTGAAGACACGCTCGAATTCGACTACGTCGGCCTGCCGGCGCAGACGGCAGTGCACACCCTGCTCGCGCGCCACGCGGCGATTCTCGGCCGGGCGATCAAATACCGCGCCGTGGTGTCGACCTTCGATGCCTCCTTGCGCTGCGTGCGGGCCGGCCTTGGCCTGGCCGTCGTGCCGGGCGAGGTGGCCGAGCCGTTCGCCCCGGCCTTCGGCCTGCGGGTGGTGCCGCTGAGCGACGCCTGGGCACGGCGCCGCTTCGCCGTGTGCTTTCGCAATTGCGCATCGCTGTCGCCGGCTGCGCGGCTGTTCGTCGAGCACCTGGCTGCGTGCGAGGCCGGCGCCGCGCACAAGCCGGCTAGCCGGACCGGCAAAAGCAGGGCTGCGCGCAGCCCTCGAGCGCGCCGTTAGCGCGACAGCTCGTCCAGCCGCATGCCGTTGCTCCGGGGACCGAAGGCGCCGATCGCCAGCATCACCACCAGCATGCAGACGGTAATGCCGGCAAACACGCCCGGCACGCCGTAGCGGCGCAGCAGAAAGGCGATCAGGAAACCCGAGAACATGGCACCGATGCGGCTGGCCGAATATACGATGCCGTTGGCGTGGCAGCGCACCGACGTGGGAAACAACTCGGCCTGGTACGCGTGATAGCAGACCGAGATCGTCTGCCCGGCCAGGCTGATCAGCACGCCCAGCACGACCAGGGCGAGCGGGTCCCTCAATTGCCCGAACGCTGCGCCGAAAACCATGACCGCGAACGCCGCGCCGACGATCAGCCATTTGCGCTGGATACGGTCGGCATAGGCCATTGCCAGAAGCGGCCCGGCTGGCAATGCGATGGCGATGACGAAGGAATACAGCAGGCTCTTGGTCACGGTGATGCCGTGGCCGATGAGTAGCGTCGGCACCCAGCTGGCAAAGCCGTAGTAGCCGATGGCCTGGCAGAAGTTGAAGACGATCAGCATGATCAGGCGCGAGCGGTAGGGCGGCTGCCACAGCTGCGCCAGTGAGGCGCGGCGATGCGGTGGCTGCGCGACGGCCTGCAGGGGCGGCGGCAAGGCCTGGCCGGACTCGCGTTCCGCGGCCGCTTCCATCCGGCGTACGATGGCGTCGGCCTGGCCGAGGCGGTCATGCATGGCCAGCCAGCGCGGGCTTTCCGGCACGGCGAGGCGGATGAACCACACCAGCACCGCGCCGGCCGAACCCGCCAGCACCACCCAGCGCCAGCCTTCGAGTCCCAGCACGTCCGTCGGCACCAGCCAGTAGGACAGAATGGCGGCCGCCGGCGCCGCGGCGAACATCACCGTCTGATTGAAGGCCATGGCGCGGCCGCGCATGTGTTGCGGCACGAGTTCGGTGACGTAGCTGTCTATGGTCACGATCTCGATGCCGACGCCGATGCCTGTGATGAAGCGCCAGGCCAGCAGCCCGTCGGGGCCGTGCTGGCAGGCCATGATGGCGGAGCTGATCGAATACCACAGCAGCGACAGTGTGAACACGGCACGACGCCCATAGCGGTCGGGCAGCCAGCCCAGCCCGAACGTGCCGATGAAGAGTCCGGCGAACGTGGCGGCGATGAACCCGGCCATGCCCTGCAGGCCGAAGAACGCATCGGTCGTGGCCCGAAGCAGGCCGCTCTTTTCCATGCCGGGCGCGATGTAACCCATGAAGATCAGGTCGTAGACCTCGAAGAATCCGCCCAGCGAGATCAGCAGCACCAGCATCCACAGATTGCGCGTGATGGGCAGCCGGTCCATGCGCGCGGAGAGCGCAATGGCGGCATGGATGTCGTGGTCGGTTTGGGCGGCGGTCGGCGCGCCGTTCGCCGTCAGGGGGCGCTGCATGGTTGTCTCCTTGTTGCATGACCGCGCTTCTGCCGAGCGTTCGGTCCGAGGGCGCCGGTGTCGGCGTCGTGTTCCGATGCCGACAGGATCGTCGCCGGATTGCGCGACGTCCTGTACTTCATCGGGTGGCAGCCACTGTAGCGATTCCGGTATGCGGGCAAGGCGCTATTTGGGAATGCCTGGGGTCCGTGGCGCGTGGCCGCAGCCCGATTTGGGTCGCGCGAGTGCCGGCCAGCGACTCACCCGAAGCGTTCGGCTCGCTATGCTCAACGGCATCCCGTGGTGGTCCTTCGCCGGCGACGACTCGCCGCTGGCGCGCGACGCGGCGCGGACGCCCGCACGCCTGGTCTGCCGCGACGCCGACGGCGCACTGGCGGCCGCGCGCGCCTGCGGTTGCACACCGCTGGTCGACGTCGAGCAGCGCATCGCGATCGCGCGCGGCGTCGGCGCGGTCAAGCCGTCGACCTTGCAGGACGTCGAGCGCGGCCGCCGGCTCGAAGTCCAGGCCTTGCTCGGCG
>DAIDKG010000358.1 GCA_027450125.1 Bordetella sp.
GGGTTTTCTCAACGCCTCGCGCATCAAGGGCAGCCACGCCGCGATCAAGACCGGCAAGCTGGCCGCGGAAGCCGCGTTCGACGCCATCGCGGCCGACCGCAGGCAGGACGAACTCTCGGCCTACCCCGCTGCGTTCGAATCGTCATGGCTGCACGCCGAACTGAACAAGGCGCGCAACTTCAAACAGTGGTTCAAGAAAGGCCGTACCGTGGCCACGGTGATGACGGGCATCGAGCAGTGGCTGCTCAAGGGCAAGATGCCCTGGACCCTTCACCGCACCAAGCCCGACCACGCCTGCCTGCAGCCCGCCTCGCAGTGCGCGCGCATCGATTATCCCAAGCCGGACGGCAAGCTCACCTTCGACAAGCCAAGCTCGGTGTTCATCTCGAACACAAACCACGAAGAGAACCAGCCCGTCCACCTGACGCTGAGGGACGCGACCGTGCCGGTGGCCATCAATCTGGCGCAATACGGCGGCCCGGAAGCGCGCTACTGCCCGGCCGGCGTGTATGAGTTCGTCAAGGACGACCACGGCGGCGACAGGCTGCAGATCAACGCGCAGAACTGCGTGCACTGCAAGACCTGCGACATCAAGGACCCGACGCAGAACATCGTATGGACGGCGCCCCAGGGGGGCGAGGGGCCGGTGTACAGCGGGATGTAGCCGGTCCGGCTGCATCCTGCATAATCAAGGCGCCGCAGATAATTCTTCGGCGCCTTTTTCACGGGTGGCGCAAATGAATAGACGCATATTGCTGGTCGGCGCGGGCGACGTGGGCCTGCGCGCGGCGCGGGAGCTGCTCACGCAGGAAGACGAGGTCTGGGCCCTGCGCCGGCATCCGGCGGCGATCGAACACGAGCGCCTGCGCTGGCTCGCAGCCGACCTGGGCGACCCGGACACGCTGCGCGAACTGCCCGGCGGCATCACGCACCTAGCCTGGGCCGCAGCGCCGGACACGCGCGACCCGCAGGCCTACGCCCGCGTTTTCACGGACGGTCTCAAGCACGTGTTCGGCGCGCTCGACTGCAGCGCCCTGCAGCGCGTGGTGTTTGTTTCGTCGTCGGCGGTCTATGGCGAGCACGGCGGCGATTGGGTAAACGAAGACACGCCCCCTGCTCCGCGCGGCCATAACGGCCGCATCCTGCTCGAGGCGGAACAGTGGTTGAGGGATCAAGGCTTGCCAGCCGTGGCGCTGCGCCTGGCCGGGATTTACGGGCCGGGCCGCACGCAGCTGCTGGACCGCCTGCGCGCCGGGCAGGCCCGCGCGCCGGCAGATCCGCCGCATTGGGCCAACCGCATCCACGTGGACGACGCGGCGTCGGCCATCGTGCATCTGCTGACCCTGGCCGACGCGCAGCCGGCTTACCTCGGCTGCGACGACACGCCTCAGCCCCTGCACGAGCTGTACGGGTACCTGGCCGGCCTGCTCGGCGCCGACGCGCCGGCACTGGGACCGGCGCCGGCTGGCGTGGGCAGCAAGCGGCTCAGCAATGCCCGCCTGAAGTCCAGCGGCTACTCGCTGCGCTGGCCCGACACGCGGGCCGGCTACGCCGCGCTGATCAACGCCTAGAAAGATAGGCCTTGGCGACCGAGACGACGCGGTCCACGTCCGCCTCGGACACGTCCATATGGGTGACCAGCCGGGTGGGGCCGTCGTAGGCGCCCAGGACCAGGATGTCCTGCGCCTCGAATTCGGCAAACAGGCCTGCGCAGACCGAGGGTTCGAAGTCGACCATCACCATATTGGTCGAGTGCGATACCGACCTCACCCCCTGCAGGCTCTGCAGCCCGGCCGCCAGGCGGCCGGCATTGGCATGGTCCTGCGCCAGGCGTTCGACATTGTGGTCCAGCGCAAACAGGCAGGCGGCGGCCAAAATGCCGCCTTGCCGCATGCCGCCGCCCAGTACCTTGCGCCAGCGATAAGCCCGGTCGATCAAGGCCTGGCTGCCCACCAGCACGGAGCCGACCGGCGTACCCAGGCCCTTGGAAAAGCAGATCGACACGCTGTCGAAGGTCTCGCACAGCGCCTTCAGCGGCAAGCCGCTGGCAACCGAGGCGTTGAACACGCGGGCCCCGTCCAGATGGGTCGACAGGCCGATGGAATGCGCCCAGTCGGTGGCCTGGCGAACGTAATCCTGCGGGATCACCTTGCCGCCGAAGGTGTTCTCCAGGGCCAGCAGCCTGGTGTTGGCAAAATGCGGATTGCCCTTCACCTTGACGGCCGCCTTGAGCTTTTCCAGCGGCAGCGTGCCGTCCACGGCGTGTTCGATGGGCTGGGGCTGGATGCTGCCCAGCACGGCAGCCCCGCCGCCTTCGTACTTGTAGGTGTGCGCGAGCTGGCCCACCAGATATTCGTCGCCGCGGTCGCAGTGGGCCATGAGGGCGCCCAGATTGCTCTGCGTGCCGGACGGGAAGAACAGCCCGGCCTGCTTGCCGGCGCGTTCGGCGGCTACCGCCTGCAGACGCTGGATCGTGGGATCGTCTCCCAATACATCGTCGCCCACCGGGGCCTGCATCATGGCCTCGAGCATGGCCGGGGTGGGACGGGTGACGGTGTCGCTGCGCAAATCGATCATCGGATACTCCAGGAAAACACCGGCCTGCCCCGAGTTTTTCCGCCCTCTGCGGGGAGCGGGCTGGGTCCAACCCAGCCCTGGGGGCACTCGAGGCAACCGGAACAATCCGATGACTGTAGCACTACAGCGATCTGGACAACTGCTCCAGGATGGCGGGATTTTCCAGCGTGGAGACATCCTGCGTGATGGCCTCGCCCTTGGCGACCACGCGCAGCAAGCGACGCATGATCTTGCCCGAACGGGTCTTGGGCAGGTTGTCGCCGAAGCGGATGTCCTTGGGCTTGGCGATGGGACCGATTTCCTTGGCCACCCAGTCGCGCAGCTGCTGGGCGATGGCCTTGGCCTCGTCGCCCTCGGGCCGCGCGCGCTTGAGCACCACGAAGGCCACCACGGCCTCGCCGGTGGTGTCGTCGGGACGACCCACCACGGCGGCCTCGGCCACCATCTCGTGCGCCACCAGCGCGGATTCCACCTCCATGGTGCCCAGGCGGTGGCCCGAGACGTTGAGCACGTCGTCGATGCGGCCCATGATCCAGAAGTAGCCGTCGGCGTCGCGCTGGGCGCCGTCGCCCGCCAGGTAATAGCCCTTGAGTTCGGGCGGGAAGTAGCTCTTGACGAAGCGCTCCGGGTCGCCCCAGATGGTGCGGATCATCGACGGCCACGGGCGCTTGATCACCAGGAAGCCGCCGTTGCCCGAGGGCACATCCTCGCCAGTCTCGTCGACGATGGCAGCGGTGATGCC
>DAIDKG010000359.1 GCA_027450125.1 Bordetella sp.
GTCGCCGGACGCCAAGAGCGGCCGCTGGACGTGCCCGACACCTTCACGGCCGTGCGCCGCAAGTCGTAAATTAGGCATATCGCGCTTTCGATCTTCGATTTTCAGGCTTCATATGTCCCATTCCCTGCCCAATGCGCGCGAGCTTGCGCCGACCCCGCTATGCCAGATGCTCGGCTGCCGCTATCCGCTGATCCTCGCAGGCATGGGCGGGGTGTCCCGCCACGAACTGGTGATCGCGGTGACCGAGGCGGGCGGATTCGGCTTTCTGGGCATGGTGCGAGAGCCGCTCTCCCTGATACGCAGCGAGGTTGCCAAGGTGCGGCAAGGCACGTACCGCCCGTTCGGCGTCAATCTCATTCCGGCGGGCACCGATGCGCAACTGCTGAGCCAGCAGATCGATCTGTGCATCGAGCTGCGAGTGCCTGTCGTGTGCCTGTTCTGGGACGTGATGCCCGAGGTGATTGCCAAGCTGCGCGCGGCAGGCATTCTCGTGGTCCATCAGGTCGGCTCGGTGGACGATGCGCTGGCGGCCCAGCAGGCCGGTGCCGATGCGCTGATCGTCCAGGGCCTGGAAGCGGGCGGCCATGTCAGGGGGCGGCAAAAACTCGAAGAGCTGCTCGCGAGCGTGCTGCTCGTGGCGCAGGTGCCCGTCGCTGCGGCGGGGGGCATCACCGACGGCCGCGACGTGGCGCGCATCCTGGAGCAGGGCGCCCAGGCCGCGGTGCTGGGCACCGCCATGGTCGCGACCGACGAATCGTTCGCGCACCACTATCACAAGCAGCGACTGGTCCTGGCGCAAGCCGGCGACACCATCCTGACCGAAGACTTCTACATCAACTGGCCGCCCCACGCGGCGGTGCGCGTGCTGGAGAACAGCGTGACGCGTCGCGAGCACGGCAGCCCCTGCGATGGCGAGCGGATCGTGATCGGCGAGGAAGACGGTCGTCCGATCCATCTGTTCAGCACCGATTCGCCGCTGCGCTCGATGACGGGCGACTACGAGGCGATGGCGCTCTACGCGGGCATGGGCGTCGGCGGCATCACGGCGGTGGAGCCCGCAGCGCGGCGCGTGGCGCGCATCGCGGCCGAGACGGTGCAAGCGCGCCGCATGGCCGCGCCGCCGCAGGAGCTGAGCTCGCCGGTCTGCTATGCCGGCGAATTCGAGCGCGAAGCCAGGCAGGCCGTCATCGTGCGGCTGGACGAATTGCTCGAAGCCGAGCGTGCCGGCGCGCGTGTCACGATGGAAACCGCGCGCCAGACCCCGAACGCGAAATTGCGCGGCCTCATCGAGGCCGTGCATCGCGACGAAGTGAAATGGTGCGTGATGCTGGGCCACGCCATCCGCGAACTCGACGCCACGCCCGGTTCGCGCACTGGCGCCTTCTACGAAAAGGCCATGGCCATCTCCGACATCCACGAGCGCCTGGATTTCCTGAACCGCGGGCAGGCATGGGTGGTGAGAAAGCTGCGCGAACTGCTGCCCCTGGTGAACCACTCCACCATCGAACAGAACCTGACCGAAATGCTGGTCGCGCACGAAGCGAACATCGACAGGGTCAACGCCTTGCGTGGAAGCGGCGATCCCTCCGCCACCCGCTGATCACCGCAGGACGGGCGGGCCGTCCCCGCTTGTCATTGCTTTCCACTTACTCGGTTGCGGCGTTTTCGTTCTGTTACTTATACTCTTGAAGATCAAGAAAAAGAGAAGAGAGACGGAACATGCTGATGGTGTTTCCCTTGTTGACCGGAGTCCTGGCGGTTTGCTACGGCATTCTGGGAAGGCGGCCCGCTTGCGTGCTTTTCTGGCTGCTGACGATGGGCTTGTGCGCGGCCTGGGCCGCCGGAAATCTGCAAGGCCACCCACTGCCCCTGGCGCTGTAAGGGGAAGACATGGCGCTGTTCCTGGAAAGCCCCGGACACGGGTCCCGGCAAGTCAATGCCCTGATGCTGTTCCTGGTGTGTGTCGGCCTGGTCTTTTCGCTTGCCTGGCAAAGCATGGCGGCGGGCTACGCCTGTCCGCTGTGCACGCTGCAGCGCATGGTGTTGGTCATGGCGGGCGTGGGCTTGCTGCTCAATGTGCGCCTCGGGCCTTCGCCGCTGCATTACGCCATGACTACCTCGGCTGCCTTGGCCGGTATCGCGATCTCCTGCTGGCTGGCCCTGCTGCCCGCCGAAGCGAACTCCAGACTGCTCATGGGCCTGCGCCTGCACAGCTGGGCCTTCGCGATGTTCGGCGTGCTGGCGGCGTTCGCGCTGCTGATGCAGACGCTGGACCGCCGCTGGGGCGACAATGCGATCAAGCGCACCAACTCGCTGCTGGGTACGGTGGTGATGGTCCTGTTTCTGGTGGCCGCGCTGGCCAGCGCGGCGGGCACCGTCATGGACTGCGGCGTATCGACTTGCCTCAAGAGTTTGGCCGGCACGCTGTGAAAATAAAGCGGCCGTCGATAGGTTGAGTTCGTTTGATTGCTTGAATCGCCGAGGCTGCCCTGCGCAATTCCGATGCTCGGCACCAGCGCCTCAAGAACTCGAACAAGCAATCGACCAACCTCGGCTACGACGCTGCAAAGGCAGCTTCAAGTCGCCAGCAGCTCCCGCCCCTTGAGCTTCTCCAGCACCCGCACCGGCGCCAGCTCCGCATAACTCAATGCAGTCAGCGGCAACTGCCAGGTCTGCTCCAGCATGAACTGCCCGCTCAGGGCCGCATGCGACACCTGGTCGGAAAAGCACACCCAGGTGCTGCCCGGCATGAAATCCACCTGGGTCCAGCCGCCTTCCTGCTGGTAGCGCGTGTCGCGCTTCATCGCGTCGTGCATCTGCAGCATCAGGTGGTCGTACTCGGTGCGGCGCTGCTTGGTGATGCCGGTCCGGTGCATGAGCCCGGCCAGCCAGGGGTGCCAGGGTTTGTCCATCGCCGGCAGATAGCGCCGCGCAGCCGTCTCGAAAGGCTCGCCCACGCGCCAGGTGCGCGGCTTGCCGTCGGGATTGATATTAGTGAATACGCGCAGGATGCGCTCGCCGTGCAGGGGGCGCGAGGGAAATGCGTCCACGTGCAGCAGCCTGTCGTCCTTGCGCCACGAAGGGTGCCAGGTGCCGATGGCATGCAGCCGCAGGCTGGTGGCCGGCCCGTGGCGGGCATCGCGATAGCCGGGAAACAGCGCGTCGAGCAAGGCGCTGGTCGAGTCGAGATAGCGCTGCAAAATGCCTTGCACGCGTTCGCGCGCCGCACCCGTGGCGACGGTGCCGGCCAGTCCCTTGGGGGTGAGGCTGATGTTCTTGCGCTTGGGGTCGGTGTACCTGGGATCGAGCAGGCTGCTTTCCTCGGGCGACAGCGCGAAACCCAGGTGCGGCAAATGCAGCACCCGGCCCTGCTCGAGCGCGCGCAGCGCCTGCGCCGACAAGGCTGCGGCCTCGGGCGCGCGCCAGTCCCGCAAGGGCAGTTCGACGATGGATTCGGTGGATGGGGCAGTGGCGCTCATGACGGGTAAAATCCAGGGTTTTCCGATCGGCGGCCCATCACGCCGGGCCGCCCAGGCTTGACTCGAACTTTACTCCATGGCCAAGACAGACTCGACCTCCCGCGCAAAACCCGCAAAATCGGCGACCCGGGCGGTGGCAAAAACCGCGGCAAAAACCAGGGCGGGCGCCCAGACCGCGCCGGCTCCGGTGGTCGGCGTCGTCATGGGATCTTCGAGCGACTGGGAGGTCATGCAGAACGCGGTAGCCATGCTGCGCGAATTCGGCGTGCCCTGCGAGGCCAGGGTCATCTCGGCGCACCGCATGCCGCAGGACATGGCCGACTACGGCGCAGCCGCGCCCGGCCGGGGCCTGCGCGCCATCATCGCCGGCGCCGGCGGCGCGGCCCACCTGCCGGGCATGATGGCGGCGCTGACGCAGGTGCCGGTGTTCGGCGTGCCGGTGCCGTCCAAATATCTGCGCGGCGAGGATTCGCTGCTGTCCATCGTGCAGATGCCCAAGGGCATTCCCGTGGCGACCTTCGCCATCGGCGAAGCCGGCGCGGCCAATGCCGCCCTGCACGTCATCGCCAACCTGGCCACCACCGACGCGGCGCTGCGCCGCAAGCTGGTGGCCTTCCGCGCGCGGCAGACCGACGCGGCGCGCGCCATGAAGCTGCCAGGAGCCTGAAATGCCGGAGCTATCGCCTGATCCTATCGCGCCCGGCGGCTGGCTGGGTCTGCTCGGCGGCGGCCAGCTGGGCCGCATGTTCTGCCATGCCGCGCAAAGCCTGGGCTACAAGGTCCCCGTGCTGGACCCGGCCGCCGACGGCCCGGCGGCCATGGTGGCCGACCGCCATATCCAGGCGGCCTACGATGATGCCGCGGGCCTGGCCGCGCTGGCCGAACTCTGCCCGGCCGTGACCACCGAATTCGAGAACGTGCCGGCCGACAGCCTGCGCCTGCTGTCGGCGCGCTGCCGCGTCAGCCCGGCCGCCGACGCCGTGGCCATCGTGCAGGACCGCATCGCCGAAAAGGCGTTCATCGCTGCGCAGGGCATCGCGGTGGCGCCGCACGTGGCGGTGCATGACGAGAGCGATCTGCGCAATGCGCCCGGCGCGCTTTTTCCCGGCATACTCAAGGCGGCCCGACTGGGCTACGACGGCAAGGGCCAGGCGCGCGTGAAGACACGCGACGAGGCGCTGGCCGCCTTCGCCCAATTCAAGGGCGTGCCCTGCGTGCTCGAAGCGCTGCTGCCGCTGGACCACGAGATTTCGGTCGTGCTGGCGCGCGGTTTCGACGGCAAGGACGTGGCCTATCCCGTTTCGCGCAACGTGCACCGCGACGGCATCCTCGCCGTCTCCACCGTGGTCGGCGATGCCGACCCGTCGCCCCATCGCGAAGCGGCCACGCAGGCGGCGCGCGCCATCGCCCGGGGGCTGGGCTATCACGGCGTGCTGTGCGTGGAGTTCTTCGCGCTTCAGGACGGCCGCTTGCTGGTCAACGAGATCGCGCCGCGTCCGCACAACAGCGGCCACTACAGCATCGACGCCTGCGTCACCAGTCAGTTCGAGCAGCAGGCGCGCGTCATGGCCTGCCTGCCTCTTGGCAGCACGCGCGTGGTGGCGCCCTCGGTCATGCTCAACATTCTGGGCGATATCTGGTTCTCCGGTAATGCCGGCGCGGCGCGCGAGCCCGATTGGGCTGCTGCGCTGGCGGCATCGGACAGCGCCAAGCTGCACCTCTACGGCAAGCGCGAGGCGCGCCTGGGTCGCAAGATGGGCCACGTGACCATCGTCGGACAGACCCTGGAGCAGGCCCAGGCCGACGCGGCCCGCGTGGCCGCGGCGCTGGGCGTGCCCGCGCCTTGAGCGAGCGCCCCATGCATGGCAAGACGGCTACGCCTGCCGCGCCGTCCAGGCAGGAAATCGACCGCGCGGCGCATTGCCTGGCCGAAGGCCGGCTGGCGGCCTTTCCCACCGAAACCGTCTACGGCCTGGGCGCGGACGCCGAGAACCCGCGGGCAGTCGAGCGCATCTATGCTGCCAAGGGCCGTCCCGCCAACCACCCGGTGATTGTGCACATCGCTCCCGAGGGCGAGGTCGAATATTGGGCTGCGCAGGTGCCGCCCGAGGCGCGCCTGCTCATGCAGGCTTTCTGGCCTGGACCGCTGACGCTGATACTCAAGCGCGCGTCGCGTATTCCCGACACCGTCAGCGGCGGACAGGACAGCATCGGCCTGCGCTGCCCCTCGCATCCGGTGGCGCAGGATCTGCTGCGCGCGTTTGCGGCGCTCAAGCCTGGCGGGCAGGGCGGCGTTGCAGCGCCTTCTGCCAACAAGTTCGGCCAGGTCTCGCCGACGCTGGCCGAGCATGTGCGCGGGGAGTTTCCCGACGAAGTCGCGCAGGGCATGCCCGTGCTCGACGGCGGTGCGGCCGAGGTGGGCATCGAGTCCACCATCGTCGACCTGTCGCGGCTGGACCAGGGCGCAGGCGCCGTGCTGCTGCGTCCGGGACATATCAGCGCCGCACAGATCGCCGCCGTGCTGGGCCAGCCCGTGCATCGGCCCGACGCGGCCGCGCCGCGCGCATCGGGCACCCGTTCTGCGTAACGAGGTCTTCATTGTGAGCGATAATGAGCGTTCGGGTGCGCGCCGCTGACCGCGCGGCAAGAAAGGCCATGA
>DAIDKG010000360.1 GCA_027450125.1 Bordetella sp.
CACGGCTTCCCGCGCATGACCGCGGCCGACAAGTGGCCCGGAAGCGTCGAGGATGGAGTCGAGTTCATGCGCGGCTTCGAGCGCATCGTGATTCATCCGCGCTGCGAGCACACCGCGAAAGAGGCGCGGCTCTGGACGTACAAGATTGACCGGCTGACGGGCGAAGTCAAGCCGGAATTGCTGCCCGGAAACGACCACCACATGGACGCGATCCGGTATGCGCTGGCGCCAATCATCCGGCGCCGAAAGAGCGCCGTGAAACCGCTGAGGGCATGACCATGACCATCAAGATCAAGCCGAGCCATAAAGGGCTCCTGCACAAGAAACTCGGCGTTCCGCAGGGCGATCCCATTCCTGTCGCGAAGCTCGAGAAGGCCGCGCACAGCAAATCGCCCGCGCTCCGCAAGGAGGCGCAGTTCGCCCTCAATGCCCGGATGTGGCCGAAGAAATGAGTGTCCGCGATCCGTCCGCCGTCATGGAAGCGGCGGCCGAATCCTGGCCGATGGTCGATGCGCTGATGGGCGGCACAGCAGCGATGCGCGCTGCCGGTCGGCAACTTCTGCCGCAGTGGCCGAACGAAGACGACGACAGCTACCAGACTCGGCTAAAAACAGCCACGCTGCACCCGGTCTTCCCGCGGACCGTGCTGGTCAACGCCGCGCGGCCGTTTTCGAAGCCTCCGACCGTCGAGGCGGAGGGTATTCCGCCGGCGTGGCTGCAGAACGTCGACCTGCAAGGCACGTCTCTCGCCCAGTTCGCCAACCATCTACTGGCCCTGGCGCTGGCCTACGGCTTGTGCGGTGTCCTGGTCGACTATCCGAAGTCGGCCGGCGCGCGCACGCGTGCCGATGAACAGCGCACCGGCGCGCGGCCGTATTTCGTCGCCTACAAGGGCGCTGACATCCTCGGATGGAAACTGGCCGGGGCGAATCTCGTGCAGCTGCGCCTGCTCGAGCGCGTCGAGGTTGACGACGGGCAGTGGCAGACCAAGACCATCGAGCAGGTTCGCGTGCTCACGCCTGGCGCGTGGCAGACGTACCGCGCGAACGAGAAAGACCCCAATCAGTGGGATCTGGACGAACAGGGCACAACGACGCTCGACGTGATCCCGTTCGTGTTCGTCTATGGCCTTCGCCATGGCTTCGGGCAGGGCAAGTCGCCGCTGCTGTCGATGGCGTACCAGAACGTCGAGCACTACCAGAGCAGCAGCGATCAGCAGACCATCCTGCACGTCGCGCGCGTGCCGATTCTGGTCGGCATCGGCTTCGGCGACAGCGACATCACGATCGGCGCGTCGCACGCCGTCATGTCGGACAACGCTGATGCGAAGCTCAGTTACACCGAGCACACCGGTACCGCAATCGAGGCCGGCCGGCAGTCGCTGCTGGATCTGGAAGAGCGCATGCGCGCCACCGGCGCCGAACTCATCAGCCAGAAGCCGGCGCAGACCACGGCAACGCAGGTCGACGCCGAGGGTGAAGCCGCGAAGTCGACCCTGCAGCAGATCGTGGAGGCATTCGAGGAATCGCTCGAGGAAATGCTCGCGCTCATGGGCAAATGGAGCGGCAAGACGATCAAGCCCGAGGTCGAGCTGTTCAAGAGCTATGAGTCGATGCCCAGTGGCGACCACAACGTGCTGGCGTCGGCCAAGCACGCCGGCGCCATCAGCAAGCAAACCATGTTCGAGGAACTGCAGCGCCGAGACGTGCTGTCGATGGATCGAACGTGGGATGACGAGCAGGCCCGCATGAAAGCCGAGCCGCCGCCGACGCCGCCAACCAACAACGAGCCTCCCGCTCCCAACGCGAAGCCGGACGAACAGAACCAGCCGCAGCAGTAACGCGGCGCAACGGGCCAAACCTGGATAGGCGAGGCCGCCATACGCACCGGATGGTGCGCCATCAACCTGTTGGATGACAGACGATGAAGCTGAAAACCGTGGAAGTCAACGGCAAGCAGTATGCCGAGATCGCCGATGGCAAGCCGGTGTATGTGCACGACGACGGGAAGGAGATTCCCTTCGATGCAGCGCAGACCGTGGCGACCATCAGTCGCCTCAACGGCGAGGCCAAAGGACACCGCGAGCGCGCGGAAGCAGCCGAGGCCAACCTGAAGGCGTTCGACGGCATCACCGATGCCGCAGCCGCTCGCAAGGCGCTGGATGTCGTGAAGAACCTCGACGACAAGAAGCTGGTCGATGCCGGCGAGGTCGAGCGCGTCAAGGCCGAGGCGATCAAGGCCGTCGAGGACAAGTACAAGCCCGTGCTCAAGGAGCGCGACACGCTGCAGCAGCAGCTGGTGACCGAGAAAATCGGCGGCAGCTTCGCGCGCAGCAAGCTGATCGCCGACAAGCTCGCCATCCCGGCCGATCTGGTGCAGGCCCGCTTCGGTCAGCACTTCAAGCTCGAATCCGGCGAAGTCGTGGCCTATGACGGCAGCGGCAACAAGCTGTTCAGCCGCGCGAAGCCGGGTGAAGTCGCCGGCTTCGACGAGGCGCTGGAGATCATCGTCGACGCCTACCCGCACCGCGACAGCATCCTCAAGAGCAGCGGCGCGTCGGGCGGCGGCGCGAGCAATGCGGCCGGCGGAGGTGGCGGCGGCGCGAAGACGATTCCGCGCGCGCAGTTCGATTCCATGGCGCCTCAGCAGCAGATGGCGCACGTCAAGGGCGGCGGAAAAGTCGCCGACTGATCCCCTCAACGATTCACCGACAAGGCCCTCCGGGGCCTTTTTTCATGCCCGAACGGATGGATGTCCGCCGGGTGCGCTGGGCCGGATGGCTCGTGAAACCTCTTTCCTGACCCTTCCGATCCCCGGAGAAACACATGGCCAACACCCTGACCTCCCTGGTCCCTGACCTCTACGAAGCCGTCGACGTCGTGTCGCGCGAGCTCGTCGGCTTCATTCCGTCCGTCACCCTCATGGCCAGCGCCGAGCGCGCCGCGCTGAACCAGACCATCCGCGTCCCGATCACCCCGGGCCAGGCGGCGCAAGACATCAGCCCGGGCCAACTGCCGCCGAACAACGGCTTCCAGACCATCGGCAACAACTCGCTGTCGATCACCAAGAGCCGCATGGTGCCGTTCACCTGGAACGGCGAGGAAGAAAAAGGCATCAACACGGAAGCCCCGAACGGCGGCATGCGCCCGCTGCTGCAACAGCAGATCCAGCAGGCCCTGCGCACGCTGAC
>DAIDKG010000361.1 GCA_027450125.1 Bordetella sp.
CCGCGCCACAATTCGGCCTGCAGGACTTCACGCAGGTCCAGCCCTCCGAATACCTGCTGCGCAACATTCCCTGCGACCAGATCGAGCACGTGATCGACGCCGTCCTGCCCACAGCCGAACAAGCCCGCCAACTCGAAATGCAGGCCAGCCAGCCCTGCCTGCTGCTGACCCGCCGCACCTGGACACACGGCCTGCCGGTCACGCTGGTGCGCTGCCTGCACCCCAGCACCCGTTACCAGCTCGGTAGCCGCTTCACGCCGGGCGGGCCGGCGGCGAGCAGCTGAGTGGCGTTGCGCGATTGCGCGCCGCAACCCTGAGCGTGACGCAATCCGCCTGAATAAGGGAAATCCCTAGATCAACAAGACCCGGACAAGTGCGTTATTGTTCTACCTGTATATACAAGACAAGACAACTAATCTTCCCCATCCATCATGACGAATGCAAACAACGCTAATACCGGCGCACGGATCGTGCTCGAACCCGGCCGCGTCGGCCTGGCCGACCTGCGCCGCATCCACGAGGGCGGCGCGACCCTCGAGCTGCATCCGGACTCCCAGGCAGCACTGCAAGCCTCGCAAGCCGCCGTGCGGCACATCGTCGACGCCGGTGCGACTGTCTATGGCATCAACACCGGCTTCGGCAAGCTGGCCAGCACCCGCATCCCGCCCCAGCGCCTGGCCGAACTGCAGCGCAACCTGGTGATCTCGCACAGCGTGGGCACCGGCGAACCGCTGCCGCACGCCGTGGTGCGCCTGGTGCTGGCAACCAAGGCGATAAGCCTGGCGCGCGGCCATTCCGGCGTGCGGCCCGAATTGGTCGGCGCGCTGCTGGCCCTGCACAATGCCGGCATCGTTCCGCGCATACCGTCCAAGGGATCGGTGGGTGCCTCGGGCGACCTGGCGCCGCTGGCCCACCTTGCCTGCGTGCTGATCGGCGAAGGCAGCGCCGCCACCCCCGAGGGGCAGACCATCAGCGGCCGCGAAGCCATGCAGCGCATCGGCCTGGAACCTTTCGTTCTGGGCCCCAAGGAAGGCCTGGCCTTGCTCAACGGCACCCAGGTCTCGACCGCGCTCGGCCTGGCCGGGCTGTTCGGCGCCGAGCGCCTGCTGGCTGCGGGCCTGGTCTCGGGCGCCTTGTCGCTGGAAGCCATCCAGGGTTCGGTCAAGCCCTTCGACGCACGCATCCATGCCGCGCGCGGCCAGGCCGGGCAGATCGCCGTGGCCGGCGCCATGCGCGCCCTGCTCGACGGCAGCCAGATCGTGACCTCGCACGCCAACTGCGGCCGCGTGCAGGACCCCTACTCCGTGCGCTGCATCCCACAAGTCATGGGGGCCTGCCTGGACAATCTCGCGCATGCCGCGCGCGTGCTCGCCACCGAAGCCAACGCCGCATCCGACAACCCGCTGGTGTTCGACAACGGTGATGTGATCTCCGGCGGCAATTTCCACGCCGAGCCGGTCGCCTTCGCCAGCGACATCATTGCCCTGGCCGTCGCCGAAATCGGCGCCATCTCCGAGCGCCGCCTGGCACTGCTGCTCGATAGCGGCCTGTCGGGCCTGCCTCCCTTCCTGGTCGAGGACGGCGGCGTCAATTCCGGTTTCATGATCGCCCAGGTCACCGCTGCGGCCCTGGCTTCGGAAAACAAATCCCACGCCCACCCAGCCAGCGTCGACAGCCTGCCCACCTCGGCCAACCAGGAAGACCACGTCTCCATGGCAACCTACGCCGGCCGCCGTCTGGCCGACATGGTGGGCAACACCGCCGTCGTGCTGGGCATTGAAGCCATGGCCGGCGCGCAAGGCATGGAACTCAAGCGCGGCCCCAAGAGCTCACCCCTGATCGAGGCCGAATTCGCGCGCCTGCGCAGCAAGGTCGCCTTCCTCGACAAGGACCGCTATCTGGCCGACGATATCGAAGCCATGAAGCAATGGGCGCTGACCTCAGACTGGCCCAAGGCAGTGGAATGCATCCTGCCTTCGTATCAGTAAACACGGCGATGGACGCCTCATCGAGCGCACAACGTCAATGAGCCCTAACGCAAGCGCTGCGTCGGTTCAGAGGCACCCCGGCCCTTTGAGCCGGGGGCAGTCCCGCAGGGACTTTGGGCGCCTAAGGCGGCGCCCAAACCCCGGCGATGGGTCGGGGCGCCTCTGAACCGACGCAGCGCGCCTCAAGAAATCAAAAACGATACAAGCAGCAAAACACAACCCAGCAGCCACTGTCCCAGATCACCCGCAAGGACACCATCCAAATGAACGCCGACACCTCCACTTCGCAAGCCGCCGCCACCGCCGCTGCCCGCCACGACCCCACCCGCGTCATCCACGCCCCCACCGGCAGCGAGCTGCACTGCAAGAACTGGCTTATCGAGGCGGCCTACCGGATGATCCAGAACAACCTGGATCCCGCCGTAGCCGAGCGTCCGCAAGACCTGGTCGTGTATGGCGGCATCGGCCGCGCCGCGCGCGACTGGGCCAGCTACGACCAGATCCTCGCCAGCCTGCGCACGCTCGAAGCCGACGAATCCCTCCTGGTCCAGTCCGGCAAGCCCGTCGGCGTCTTCAAGACCCACGAAAATGCGCCGCGTGTGCTCATCGCCAACTCCAACCTGGTGCCGCGCTGGGCCAACTGGGAGCATTTCAACGAACTCGACCGCAAGGGCCTCTTCATGTACGGCCAGATGACGGCCGGCAGCTGGATCTACATCGGCAGCCAGGGCATCGTGCAAGGCACCTTCGAGACCTTCGTCGAAGCCGGCCGCCAACACTACGGCAACGATCTGTCGGGCAAATGGATTCTCACCGCAGGCCTGGGCGGCATGGGCGGCGCGCAGCCGCTGGCCGCCACGCTGGCCGGCGCCGTGTCGCTCAACATCGAATGCCAGCAAAGCAGCATCGACTTTCGCCTGCGTACCCGCTACATCGACAAACAGGCCAAAGACATCGACGACGCCATCGCGCTCATCAAACAGCACACCGCCGCCAAGGAGGCAGTCTCGATCGCCCTGCTCGGCAACGCCGCCGAGATCCTGCCCGAACTGGTCAAGCGCGCCCGTGCCGGCGGCATCAAGCCCGATCTGGTCACGGACCAGACCTCGGCGCACGACCTCATCAACGGCTACCTGCCCGCGGGCTGGACCGTGCAGCAATGGCGCGACGCGGCCGCCAACCCGACGCGCCACGCCGAGCTCAAGGCTGCGGCCGCCAAGTCCTGCGCCGTGCACGTGCGCGCCATGCTCGATTTCCAGGCCATGGGCATCCCCACCGTGGACTACGGCAACAACATCCGCCAGGTAGCCCACGATGAGGGCGTGGAGAACGCCTTCGACTTCCCCGGCTTCGTGCCCGCCTATATCCGTCCGCTCTTCTGCGAAGGCAAAGGGCCGTTCCGCTGGGTGGCGCTGTCAGGCGATCCGCAAGACATCTACAAAACCGACGCCAAGATCAAGGAACTCTTCCCCGATAACAAGCACACCCACCGCTGGCTGGACATGGCGCGCGAGCGCATCAGCTTCCAAGGGCTGCCTGCGCGTATCTGCTGGCTGGGCCTGGGCGAGCGCCACAAGGCTGCCCTGGCCTTCAACGAGATGGTGCGCAAGGGCGAGCTCAAGGCGCCCATCGTGATCGGCCGCGATCACCTGGACTGCGGTTCGGTGGCCAGCCCCAACCGCGAGACCGAGGCCATGCTCGACGGCACCGACGCCGTGTCCGACTGGCCCCTGCTCAATGCGCTGCTCAACACCGCGGGCGGGGCCACCTGGGTCAGCCTGCACCACGGCGGCGGCGTGGGCATGGGTTATTCGCAGCATTCCGGCGTGGTGATCGTATGCGACGGCACACCCGAAGCCGACGCGCGCCTGGCCCGCGTGCTGTGGAACGACCCGGCCACCGGCGTCATGCGCCACGCCGACGCGGGCTACGACCTGGCCGTGCAGACGGCCAGAAAGCACAAGCTGAACCTGCCTATGGTGAAATAAGGTACGTCGACTCGTGAGCCCGAGCCAGGACCGGCCCGGGCGCATCCGGCGCACCGACATTCACATAAAAGGGGATTCCATGAAAAACCGCCGCACCTTCCTGGCCCGCACCCTGCTGGCCTGCAGCCTGACCCTGGCGGGCGCCGCACCCGCCCTGGCCGCCAGCAACGTCATCCGCATCGCCACCGACGCCACCTTCCCGCCCATGGAATTCGTCGAAAACGGCAAGATGACCGGCTTTGACATCGATCTCACCAACGCCCTGGCCAAGCAGATGGGCAAGACAGTCCAGTGGACTCAGATCGACTTCAAGGGCCTTATCCCGGGCGTGCTCTCGGGCCGCTTCGACATGGCGGTATCGGCCATCTACATCACGCCCGAGCGTGCCAAGGTGGTGGACTTCGGCGACTCCTACTATGCCGGCGGCCTGGTGGTCATGGTCAAGAAAAACAACGACGCCGTCAAATCCATCGACGACCTGGACGGCAAGAACGTCACGGTTCAGGTCGGGACCAAGTCGGTCGAGTATCTCAAGACCCATTACCCCAAGATACACACCGTCGAGGTCGAGCAGAACGAGCAGATGTTCAATCTGGTCGAGATCGGCCGCGCGGACGCCGCCGTCACGGGCATGCCCGCGGCCTATCAATTCGCGCGTACCAAGGGCACGCTCAAGGTGCTGCCCAAGCCGCTCACCACCGAAGCCTACGGCATGGCGGTCAGCAAGAACGAGCCCCAGCTCACCGCCGCGCTGAACAAGGCGCTTGCGCAACTCAAGGCCAACGGCACCTACGACCAGATCGTGCACAAGTGGTTCTCCAACGATAAATAAAGGACGCGCCGATGCGCCTGGACTTCTCGCCGGTCATCGCCGGCTGGCACGATCTGCTGCACGGCACGCTGATCACCGTGGCAGTCACGCTCGGGGCGCTGGCGCTGAGCTGCGTGCTGGGCCTGCTGATCGGCGTGGGGCGGCTGTCTCCAAGACGCCGCGTCGTCTACGGTTTCTGCACGACCTATCTGGCCGTGGTCCGCGGGACGCCGCTTCTGGTCCAGCTCTTCATCTGGTTCTTCGGACTGCCTTACTTCGGCATACTGCTGCCGGCGTTTTTCTGCGGAGTGATCGGCATGGGCATGTACTCCGCGGCCTATGTTTCGGAGATCGTGCGCGGCGCCATCCAGTCGGTCTCGGGCGGACAGCTGCAGGCCGCCCTGTCCATCGGCATGACGCCGCGCAAAGCCATGCGCCACGTCATACTGCCCCAGGCCTTCGTGCGCATGATCCCGCCGCTGGGCAATGAATTCATCGCCCTGATCAAGAACTCGGCGCTGGTTTCGCTTCTGACCATCCAGGACCTCATGCATGAAGGCCAGAAGATCATCAGCGTTTCCTATCGGTCGCTGGAGGTCTATCTGGTCATCGGCCTCGTGTATTTCGTGCTGACCGGCGTCACGGCCCTGGCCTTGCATGGACTCGAACGGCACCTGCGCGCCGGAGGAATGGTGCGATGAGCCTGCAGCAATTCGACCGGGCGACCCTGCCCGCGTCGCCCTGGAAAAACGGCGGCGGCGTCACCCGCGAGATCGCCTGCTGGCCGCCCGGCGCGGGCATGGACGATTTCCAGTGGCGCCTGAGCATCGCCACCATCGACGCCAGCGGTCCGTTCTCGGCGTTTGCGGGAGTCGATCGCGTCATCACGCTGCTGGACGGACCGGGCGTGCAGCTGGCGTCCAGTGACGGCGCGATCGAGCACGCGTTGAACCGGCCGCTCGAGCCCTTTGCTTTCCCCGGCGAAGCCCGGATCCGCGCAACCGTGCTGGGCGCAGCGTCCAGCGATTTCAATGTCATGACGCGCAGGGCCCTGTTTTGTGCGGAATTGACCGTGCTGCGCACGGCTGCGTCGATTGCGAGGACTGACCACGGCATGCTGCTGGCCGCGCAGGGCAGTTGGCATGCCCAGCCCGCGGACGACGATGGGCCGTACAGGCTTGGGTCAGGCCAGGGCATCTGGTGGGCCGAGCAAGACCTGGCATGGCGGCTTGAACCTCTGTGCGCGGATGCCGCCCTGATCTGCGTGCGCCTGCGCGCAGCTGCCCGTCCGGGAGCCATGCCATGATGAATTTCTCCACCCTGCCCAGCGCCGACGGTCTCTGGCACAACCTGCGCCTGGCGCAGGCCGACGGGTCGGTGCTGCCCGGCATGTGCCTGGGCGTGCGCGAGGGCAAGCTGGCCTGGATAGGCCTGGAAGCGATTCTGCCCATCGGCCACGCCGGACTTCCCCGCCATGACGGCCAAGGCTGCCTTGCGACGCCGGGCCTGGTCGATTGCCACACGCATCTGGTCTACGGCGGCCAACG
>DAIDKG010000362.1 GCA_027450125.1 Bordetella sp.
TGCTGGCCATTGCCCTGCGCCAGGACCGTCAGCGTATGTTCCTGCGTGCCGGCGCCGGCCGGCACCTTCAATTTCAACTGCAGCGTGACGCTGTCGTCGGGCGTGGGCATCGCTGCAGCCACCGGCTGCCCGCCGCCCAGCAGCGTAGCCGTCCAGCCTTGCGGCACGCCTTGCACGCTCAGCGACAAGCGCGTCGGCGGCAAGCCGTAGTCGCGCAGTTGCATGGAGATGCGGGATGTGGCGCCGGCCTGGGCGGTGATGGCCGGATAGTCGGTCGTGAGATACAGACCTTTGACGTTATGGTTGTTTTGGGCATGTGCCGCGGCAATGCCCAAGGTCATCGAGGCCGTGGCCAGAAGGGTCAGCAGTTTTTTGCGCATATCCGTCGTCGTTGAAATGGATTGCGGGCTCATGGACGGGCCATGCTTGCCGGCGCTCCGGGGTCAATAACAAATGGACGCGTCTACGCGATCTGTGCCGCGCTCTTACCCCCGCACTGTTGTGCGTCGCTAGGGCTTAGGAACCCGGCAGCCTAGGATTGGTTCCGCCGCGGCGGCGGTGTCTTATTTCAGGCAGTTTCATCGTCTGCCGGGTCCTCGCCGCCCAGCAGGCTCGCCCCTTCCCCTTCGGGCAGGGCCTCTCCAGGCAGGGCCTCACCGGGCAGCGCTTCGACATCGCGCAGGTTGCGCAGCATGGCCCGGGTGCGGACCTGCGTCTGGCCAATTTTGTTGCTGGCCTGGTCCAGGCTCTTCTTGACGCTGGCCAGCGATTCGCCGAACTTGCCGAACTCGGTCTTGACCGTACGCAGCACCTGCCAGACTTCCGATGAACGCTGCTCGATGGCCAGCGTACGGAAGCCCATCTGCAGGCTGTTGAGCATGGCGGCCAGATTCGACGGGCCGGCCGCGCTCACACGCAACGACTGCAACTTGTCCGACAGGCCCGGCACGCGCAGGACCTCGGCATACAGACCTTCGGTGGGCAGGAACATGATGGCGAAGTCGGTGGTGTGCGGCGGGGCCACATACTTGGTGATGTTCCGGGCCTGGACTTCGACGGCGCGTGCGAGCGCGGCCGATGCAGTGCGCGCGGCATCGGTGTCGCCGGCTTCCTGCGCCTCGAGCAGGCGTTCGTATTCTTCCTTGGGAAACTTGGCGTCGATGGGCAGCCAGACCGGCTCGCCCTCTTCGCCTCGACCCGGCAGCCGAATGGCGAACTCGACGATGGCATCGCTGCCCGGCACCGGCTTGACGTTGCGGCCGTACTGATCGGGCGTCATGGTGTCTTCGATCAGGCGGGCCAGCTGGACTTCGCCCCAGGTACCGCGCGACTTGACATTGGTGAGCACGCGCTTGAGGTCTCCGACCCCGGCAGCCAGGCTCTGCATCTCGCCCAGGCCCTTGTGTACGGCCTCCAGGCGCTCCGAGACCAGGCGGAAGGATTCTCCCAGCCGCTGCTCCAGCGTGGCGTGCAGCTTTTCGTCAACTGTACGCTGCATGGCTTCCAGGCGCTGGCCGTTGTCGGCCTGCAGCGCCTTCAGTCGTTCGTCCACCGTCTGGCGCACCTCGCCCATGCGGCGGTCGTTGAGCTCGACCAGTCCTTGCAGGCGCTCGCCGAACTGCGAGGCGAAACGGCCCAGCGCATCGTTGTGCTCGACCCGCGCCTCGCGGGCATCGCGGCTTAGCGCCGCGCGCAAGTCTTCATGGCTCTGCGCCAGGCTGGCGCCCAGGGCGCGCATGGCCTCGGTCAGCTCGGCGCGCAGGTCGCGCTGGCTTTGCGCCAGTTCATTGCGGGTGTCGCGCTGGCTGCCGGACAGTTCTTCGCGCATGCCGCGTTCGGAGCGCTCCAGGGCATCGAGCATGGCGCGCTGCCCATCCGCGCCGTGGCGGCTGCGCAGCGCGAGATGCAGGCTCGCCACGAAGGCCAGCACCGCGGCCGCCGCGGCGACCCAAATCAACAGGTATTCCATCACAAAATCGTACCCTGAATATCGACCAGGACGTAGTCGCGCCCTTGCTGCTGCCCGCGGCGCAGGGGATTGCGGGTGCTGCAGGCGGCGTATCCTGGATCGACATAGCGGTAGAACAGGTGTTCGTCGCGGCCGGCCGGGATGCCCAGCCTGGGCGCGTTGAGCAGCCGTCCGGGACTCGCGCCCACGTCCTGCACATAGAGGCGGGCCGGATCGAAGCCTTGCGCATCCCAATCGGCGATCTTCAGGTTCAGCGAACGGCACAGGAGCGCCTGGCCGGCGCACAGCCTGCGGGGATCGCGCGGATTGCCCCGCGCATCCGGATTGAGCGCCTGCATGCGCGCCAGCGACCTGGGGCCGGACATCTCGTCCAGCCACGGGTGGGCCGACTTGATCAGCACCGCGTTGCCGGGCCCGGCAGCGCTGAAATTGAGCGAGTCGCCGCCCTGCGAGTGGTACATGTAGATCGTGCCGCCGTCCATGAACAGGGCGCGCCGCTTGTGGGTATAACCCAAGGAGGCGTGGCTGCCCTTCTCGTCCAGGTAATAGGCCTCGGTCTCGATGATGCGCACCGACAGCCACAAGCGGCCCAGCTTGCGGCGTATGACCTTGCCGATCAGCTCGCGGGCCAATTGGCAGGCGTCGCGGTTGAAGAAGGAGTCGGCGAGCGCAGTCATCGGCAAGCGCCGTCAGGCGAACCGCTCGCCGTACCGCTTCTCGGAGAATCCCACCGTGACCTCGCCGTCCCCGGTCACCGTGACCGGCCGACGCACCAGCGCCGGGTAATCGGCGATAAGCCTGGTCCATTGCGCATCGGTGGATGCAGCGCGCCGCTCTTCGGGCAGGGCGCGCCAGGTCATCGACGTGCGGTTGACCAGCTTTTCCCACCCTCCGACCTTGCCGGCCCAGGCTTTGAGCGTGGCCGCGGGCACCGGCTCGTCGCGGTAGTCGATGAACGCGTGCGCGATGCCGTGCGCATCCAGCCAATCCCGCGCCTTGATGCAGGTGCCGCACTTGGCCAGTCCGTAAAGCGTCGTCTCGCTCATGATGCCGATTTCTCCCTGCGCCATTGAAGGCGGTTGGCCACGACCACCAAAATGCCCACGGCCAGGATGAAAATCGTGGCCAGGGCGTTGATCTCGGGCTTCAGGCCCAGCCGCACGCGCGAGAAAACCTCCATGGGCAGCGTGGACGCTCCCGGCCCGGACAGAAACGAGGAGGTCACCACATCATCGAGCGACAGCGTGAACGAGAGCAGCCAGCCCGACGCGAGCGACGGGGCGATGAGCGGCAGGGTGATCGCAAAGAACACCTTGAGCGGCGGCGCGCCCAGGTCGAGCGCCGCCTCTTCGATCGACCGGTCCAGATCGCGCACGCGCGCCTGGATGATGACCGCCACGTAGGACATGCAGAGAACCACGTGCCCCACCCAAATGGTGAAGCTGCCGTTTTCGGCAGGCCAGCCCAGCGTGCTGCGCAGCTCGACGAACATCAGCAGCAGCGAGATGCCCAGCACGACTTCGGGAATGACCAGCGGCGCGCTCAGCATGCCGACATAAAGCGCGAACCCGCGAAAACGCCCCATGCGCGCGAGCACATAGCCGGCCCAGGTGCCGACGATCGTGGCCGCCGTAGCCGCGAGCAGCGCGATCTTGAACGACAGCAGCGCCGCCGACAGCAGCGTATCGTCATGCAGCAGGGACACATACCAGCGCAGCGAGAACCCGCTCCAGGACGTCAGCACCGCCGATGCATTGAACGAAAACACCACCAGGCAGACGATGGGCAGGTACAGAAAGCCGTAACCCAAGGCCAGGGCCACCAGGCGCAAGGTCTTGTTGGGACCGTTCATCTTGCGCCCTCCCGCTCCTGGCTGCGGACCTGGTAGTACTGGAACAGGGCCAGGGGCACCAGCAGCAGCAGGACCATCACGATGGTCACCGCGGAGGCCATGGGCCAGTCGGCGTTGTTGAAGAATTCATTCCACATAACGCGGCCCATCATCAGCGTGTTGGCGCCGCCCAGCATCTCGGGGATGACGTACTCGCCCACGCAGGGTATGAACACCAGCATCGCCCCCGAGACCACGCCCGGCATGGACAGCGGCAGCGTGATGCGCCAGAACGCGATCCAGGGCCGCGCGCCCAGGTCGTAGGCCGCCTCGAGCAGGCGCAGGTCCATCTTCACCAGGTTGGCGTAGAGCGGCAAAATGAAGAACGGAAGATAGGCGTAGATCATGCCGATGTAGACGGCGAGATCGGTGCGGTAGATTTCGATGGGCGAGTGGGTCAGGCCCAGCGCCATCAGCAACTGGTTGAGCAGTCCGTCGTTGCGCAGGATGCCCACCCAGGCGTAGACGCGCAGCAGCTGGGACGTCCAGAACGGCAGGATCACGCCCAGCAGCAGCAGGTTGCGCGTCCTGGGGGAGGATCTGGCTACGTAATACGCCACCGGATAGCCTATGACGATGCACCAGACCGTGGTGATCGCCGCCATCTTGATCGAATTGAGATACGTGGCAGCGTACAGGCTGTCGGAGAACAGCATGGCGTAGCCGCGCCAATGCAGATCGAACTTGGCGATGCCGTCTTCGAGGTGTATTAGCGGCGTGTACGGCGGGATGCCGAACTTGAGATCGGCAAAGCTGATCTTGAGCACCAGCAGGAAAGGCACCAGCAGGAAAGCCACCAGCCAGGCATAAGGCGGCAGGATGGCCAGCGTGCGTCCCGACGGCTTGATGCGTGAGAGCGCGGCCTTCATGCTGCCAGCACCGTCGCGCTATCGGCGTCCCAGCTGACGTAGGCCTCCTCGCCGATTCCGGGCGCATCCATGCGGGCCAGCGTCAGGCTGGGCACGCTGGCTTCGACCATCTTTCCCGAATCCAGGCGCACCTGATAGAGCGCGTAGCTGCCCATCCATGCCATGTGGCTCACGATGCCACGCGACCAGTTGTAATCGCCCGCAGGCTGTTCGCGCGCAACCACCACGCGCTCGGGCCTGATGGATACGGCCACTTCCATGCCGAGCGGCTCGCTCACGCCGTGGCTGACGTAGAGGCGCCGCGAGAGATCCGCGGACTCGATGGCCACGTGGTCGGGTTCGTCGATGACGATCGACCCCTCGAACAGATTGGTCGTGCCGATGAACCCGGCCACGAACCGCGAATTGGGAAAGTTGTAGACGTCCTGCGGCGTGCCGCACTGCACGATCTGGCCTTCGGTCATGACGGCCAGGCGGCGCGCCATGGTCATGGCTTCTTCCTGGTCGTGGGTGACCAGGATGCAGGTCACGCCCACCTGCTGGACGATCTTGACCAGCTCGATCTGCGTCTTCTGGCGGATCTGCTTGTCCAGCGCAGACATGGGCTCGTCGAGCAGCAGCAGCTTGGGCCGCTTGACCAGGCTGCGCGCCAGCGCCACGCGCTGCTGCTGGCCGCCGGAGAGCTGGTGCGGCTTGCGGCGCGTGTAGCCGGCCATCTGGACCAGCGTCAGCGCCTCGAAGACACGGTCGTGGATCTCGGCCTTGGGCACCCCCTCCTGCTTCAGGCCGAAGGCCACGTTGGCCTCGACCGTCATGTGCGGAAAAAGCGCATAGGACTGGAACATCATGTTGACGGGCCGCTGGTAGGGCGGCACCTGGGTGATGTCCTCGCCGTCAAGCAGGATGCGGCCGGAGGTGGGCTGCTCGAAGCCGGCGAGCATGCGCAAAAGCGTCGACTTGCCGCTGCCCGAGCTGCCCAGGAGCGCGAATATCTCGTTGCGGGCGACCGAGAGATCGACCGAGCCGACGGCGACCGTGTCGCCGAAGATCTTGACGACCTGCTCGACCTTGACGAATTCGTCGGGACCCGGAATGGAGGCGCTCATGCGCTTACCGCCCGGACTTGAGCTCGGACCACAGGCGGGTCTGCAAGCGCAGGATGCTCAAGGGCAGCGCCTTGATGACAAAGAGCGTCTTGGCCACTTCCGGCGTGGGATAGATCTCGGGATTGTCGGCTACCTCCTTGACCACGTACTTGCGCGCCTCTTTGTTGGCGTTGGGATAGAACATGGTGTTGGTGATGGCCGCATGCACCTGGGGGGTTTCGATATAGTTGATGAAGGCCATCGCATTCTGGGGGTGCGGCGCGTCCTTGGGGACGACCATCACGTCGAACCAGGCCGGCGCGCCGCCCTTGGGAATGAAGTAATTGATGTCATAGGGCTTCTTGGCCTGGCGGGCGCGGTGGCGGGCGATCATCACGTCGCCCGAGTAGCCGTAGACCATGCACAGGTCGCCGGAAGCCATCTCGTCGATGTAGCCCGAGGAATTGAATTCACGGATGTAGGGGCGGATCTTCATGAGCACCTGCATCGCCGCCTTGTAGTCGTCGGGATTGGTGCTGTTGGGATCCTTGCCCAGGTAGTGCAGTACGGCCGGGAAGACCTGGGCAGCCTCGTCGAGCATGGAGATGCCGCAGTCCTTGAGCTTGGCGGCGTTTGCTGGGTTGAAAAGCATGTCCCAGCTGGCCAGATCGGCCTTGTCGCCCAGGCGCTTCCTGACCTCGGTTACGTTGTAGCCGAGGCCGTCAGTCCCCATGCCCCAGGGCACGGCGTACTGGTTGCCGGGATCGACCGAGGCCACCAGGGCCATGATGGCGGGATCCTCGTATTTCAGGTTGGGCATGTTGGCCTTGTCCAGCTTCTGGAACAGGCCGGCCTGGATCTGGCGCGCGACGTAGTTGGTGGACGGCACCACCACGTCGTAGCCGGTATGCCCCGTCAGGAGCTTGGCCTGCAGGACGTCGTTGCTGTCGTAGACGTCATAGCGGACCTTGATGCCGGTCAACCGCTCGAAACCCGGAATCGTATCGGGCGCGGTGTAGTCGGACCAGTTGTAGACGTTGAGAATTTTTTCTTCCGCCGCTGTCGCGCTGAAGGCAGCCAGCGCCAGGGTTGCCGCGAGTATTGTCGCTGCGTGTTTTCCGAGCTTCATCGTTTTCCCCTAGTCCGGACTATACGTCCAGGATTTGCCAAAAAGCGGAATGATAAAGCCTTTTTCCCCATGGAAAATCGGGGTAATTCTGGCTGTTGCCTGTCGGCTTTTTTGCCGGCGTTCGCCGGGTTCCGGCGTCGTCAGCGGAGTATGCGGCCAAGCGGGTCCGCGCCGGCGCGAGGCC
>DAIDKG010000363.1 GCA_027450125.1 Bordetella sp.
GGCCAGCGAGCCCAGCACGAAGTACTTCATGGCGGCCTCGGTGGCCGTCGCATCGTCGCGCCGCAGGGCGATCAGCGCATACAGCGGCAGGGACATCAGCTCCAGGCCCAGAT
This sequence comes from Bordetella sp., assembly GCA_027450125.1. Classification (GTDB taxonomy): domain Bacteria; phylum Pseudomonadota; class Gammaproteobacteria; order Burkholderiales; family Burkholderiaceae_B; genus Bordetella. Next base: position 114 of record DAIDKG010000363.1, read on the forward strand.
ACACCGACAGCAGGTTGCCGGCCGAGATCATCACCATCTGGCCCAGCAGGGCGAACAGCGTCAGTACGTACAGCTCGCCGCTCCTGAGCATGTCGCGCGCCTGGGCGTAGAAGCGGCCGTAGATCAGCGTGACCGCCACCGCCACGAAGGACGCCAGCTTGAGCAGGTAGGCCAGCGGGTCGGCGACATACAGGCCGTCGAAGGTCTTGCCGTGCGTGCCGTCCTTCCACTGGATCAGCGTCACCACGAACAGCACGGCCAGCGCCAGCAGGGTCGCGCCGAAGGTGGTCTTGCGCTCGGGATGCTTGCTGAGCACGTCGATGAGCAGGATGGCCAGGCCGAAGACCAGCAGCAGGATCTCGGGCAGCGCCAGGGCGAAGTCGAAGTGGGATTGCATCATTGTCCAGTCTTACAGTTTCGAGACCGCCACGTGTTGCAGCAGGGCCTGAACCGACACGTGCATCACGTCGGTAAAGGGCTTGGGATAGATACCCATGAACAGTACGGCGATCGCCAGGATGCCCAGGATGAAGAACTCGCGGCAGTTGACGTCCTTCATCTCGCGCACATGGTCGTTGGCGATGTCGCCGAACGCCACGCGTTTGACCATCCACAGCGAATAGGCCGCGCCCAGGATCAGCGCGGTGGCCGCCATGAGGCCGACCCAGAAGTCGTGCTGGACCGCTCCCATGATGACCATGAACTCGCCCACGAAGCCGCTGGTGGCGGGCAGGCCGCTGTTGGCCATGGAGAACAGCACGAAGCAGGTGACAAAGCGCGGCATCACGTTGATCACGCCGCCGTAGTCGGCGATGCGGCGCGAATGCACGCGGTCATACATCACGCCGATGCAGAAGAACATGGCGCCCGACACGAAACCGTGCGAGATCATCTGCACGATGGCGCCCTCGGTGCCGGCCGTATTGAAGATGAAAAAGCCCAGGGTGACAAAGCCCATGTGCGCCACGGACGAGTACGCCACCAGCTTCTTCATGTCGTCCTGCACGATCGCCACCAGGCCAATGTAGATCACCGCGATCAGCGACAGCGCAATGATCAGCCAGCTCAGGCCATGCGAAGCATCGGGGGTAATGGGCAGCGAAAAGCGCAGGAAACCGTAGGCGCCCAGCTTGAGCATGATCGCCGCCAGCACGATCGAACCGCCCGTGGGCGCCTCGACGTGGGCATCCGGCAGCCAGGTGTGCACCGGCCACATCGGCACCTTGACGGCAAAAGCCGCCAGCAGCGCCAGGAATATCAGGACCTGGGGGGTGTAGGCCAGCTTGGTCTGCTGCCAGACGAGAATGTCGAACGAGCCGCCCGAGACATGCCACAGATAGATGAACGCGACCAGCGTCAGCAGCGAGCCCATCAGCGTGTACAGGAAGAACTTGAACGCGGCATAAACGCGGTTCGGTCCGCCCCACACGCCCACGATGATGTACATCGGGATCAGCGTAGCTTCGAAGAACACGTAGAACAGCATGCCGGCCAGCGCGCAGAACACCCCCACCATCAGGCCCGAGAGGATCAGGAAGGCGGCCATGTACTGCGCGATGCGGCTGGTGATGACTTCCCAGCCGGCCAGCACCACGATGATGGTGATGAACGCGGTGAGCAGCACGAACCACAGCGAGATGCCGTCCACGCCCAGGTGGTAGTTGATGTTGAAGGCCGGGATCCACGAGGACTTTTCGACGAACTGCATCGCCGCGGTCGAATCGTCGAAACCGGTATAGAGCGGGAGCGTCACCAGGAAGCTGACGACGGCGCCGACCAGGGACAGTTTGCGCGTGAAGCCCGGCTTGTCGTCCGCGCCCAGCGCCAGCACCAGCAGGCCGAAGACGATCGGGACGAAGATCGCAAGCGTAAGCCAGGGAAAGTGATTGGATGCCATCTCGCTAGCCATCATTGGGGAATCAGCACGAAGAAAGTCACCAGCGCCAGGATGCCGATGAACATCGCGAACGCGTAGTGGTAGATATAGCCGGACTGCAGGCGACGGGAGACCGATGCCACCCGGCCCACCAAGCGGGCCGAGCCGTTGATCAGGCCGTCGATCGTGCCGCGGTCGCCCTTCTGCCACAGGCCCTGGCCCAGGCAGCGCGCGCCGCGCGCGATGATCTGCTCGTTGATCCAGTCGACGTAGTACTTGTTCTCGAGAAGCTTGTACACGCCCGACATGCTGGACTTGATCGCTGCCGGAACCTTCGGGTTGATCAGATAGCAATACCAGGAGATCACGAACCCAGCCACCACCAGCCAGAAAGGCAGCGAGGTGAAGGCGTCTAGGCCGAATTCGACCCAGCCGTGCCAGTCGTGCTGCATCTCGGCCATGGCCGGATGCTGCGGCAGCACGGTGATGACGCCATGGAAGAAGTTGCCGAACAGCAGCGGATCGATCACCACCGCGCCGATCACCACCGATGGAATGGCCAGGAGGATCAGCGGCAGCGTCACGACCCAGGGGGACTCGTGCGGCTCGTGGCCGTGGCCGTGATCGTCGTGGCCATGGCCATGAGCGTCATGACCGTGGCCATGGTCGTGCGACGCATAGCGCGGCTTGCCGTGGAACACCAGGAAGTAGACGCGGAAGGAATACAGCGAGGTCACCAGCACGCCGATCAGGGTGGCGTAGTGGGCAAAACCCGCGCCCCAGACATTGGCCGCTCCCGCCGCCTCGATGATGTGCTCCTTGGAGTAGAAGCCCGAGAAGAACGGGGTACCCACCAGGGCCAGCGTGCCGATCAGGAAGGTGATCCAGGTGATCGGCATGCGCTTCCAGAGGCCGCCCATGTTGCGGATGTCCTGGTCGTGATGCATGCCCATGATGACCGACCCGGCGCCCAGGAACAGCAGCGCCTTGAAGAAGGCGTGGGTCATGAGGTGGAAGATCGCCACCGAATAGGCCGAGGCGCCCAGTGCCACTGTCATGTAGCCCAACTGCGACAGCGTGGAATATGCCACCACGCGCTTGATGTCGTTCTGGATGATGCCCAGGATGCCCAGGAACAGCGCGCCGATGGCACCGATCACGATGATGAACGACAGGGCCGTGTTCGAGTATTCGAACAGCGGCGAGAAGCGCGCGACCATGAAGATGCCGGCCGTCACCATGGTGGCGGCGTGGATCAGCGCCGGGATCGGCGTCGGGCCTTCCATGGAGTCGGGCAGCCAGGCATGCAGCGGCACCTGGGCCGACTTGCCCATGGCGCCGATGAAAAGGCAGATGCAGGCCACCGTGACGAGCGACCAGTCCGAACCCGGCAGTTTCATGCCGGCCAGCTTGCTGCCCTGCGTGAACACGTCGGCATAGTGCATCGAACCGGCATAGGCGAACAGCAGGCCGATGCCCAGCACGAAGCCGAAGTCGCCGACGCGGTTGATGAGGAAGGCCTTCATGTTGGCGAAGATCGCCGTGGGGCGGGTGTACCAGAAGCCGATCAGCAGGTACGACACCAGGCCCACCGCTTCCCAGCCGAAGAAGAGCTGAACCATGTTGTTGGACATGACCAGCATCAGCATCGAGAACGTGAACAGCGAGATGTACGCGAAGAAGCGCTGATAGCCGGGATCGTCCGCCATGTAGCCGATGGTGTAGACGTGCACCATCAGCGAGACGAAGGTCACGACCAGCATCATCATCACCGTCAGCGGGTCGATGAGGAAGCCGACCTCCATCTTGAGGTTGCCCGAGGTGGCCCATGTGTAGAGCGCGCCATTGAAGGTGTTGCCGTTGACG
>DAIDKG010000364.1 GCA_027450125.1 Bordetella sp.
GGAGCAGGCGGTCGCCACCTGGCCGAAATTCGCGACCTGCGTGGCTGTCCGGCTCGCGGCGGACGGCCGGATCGAGGTCGTGGCGCCTTGGGGGCTGGAGGATCTGTTCTCGATGACGGTTCGCCACAATCCGGCGCGCGCCAGCCTGGCCGAATACCGCCGCCGCGCCGAGGCCAAGCGGTATGCCGATATCTGGCCCCGGGTCACCGTAGTGTAGGCGCAGTGCCGGGCGCGCCCGGCACTGCGCGACGCCGGCCAAGCGCCGGGCACGGCCGACTGCGCTGAAAATTGCAACATCCCCATTGAAAATCCCGCAGGGGATCTTATTTTTACCTCGCTCAGGCAGCCGCGCCGGCAGTCCGGCGCGCTGCGTGTTTCGATTTGTTTGCCCGTCGTGCGGCAGACGGACTGGAGCGCGTAGGCCGGTCCGTCTTCCTACTGCTTTGAAGGAGGAAATGACCATGAGCGATCTCTACTTTGGAGCCGATCCTTTCAGCGAATTCGACCGCCTGCAGCGGCAGATGGCGAATCTCTTCGGCGGTTTCCCTTCCAGCATCCGTTCCGGAAACTCCGGCGCGTTCCCGCAGGTCAACGTCGGTTCGACCGATGATTCGATCGAGATCCTGGCGTTCATGCCGGGCGTCGATCCGAAGAACCTCGACGTGTCCATCGACAAGGGGTTGCTGACCCTCAGCGGCGAGCGCCTGCCGGCGCGGCCGCAGGAGGCTGGCGACGACACGCGCACCTATGCGCAGGAGCGGTTCGTCGGTGCGTTCCGGCGCGTCATCGAGCTGCCCGAGCACGCCGATCCCGACAAGGTCACGGCGCAGTACAGCAATGGCTGCCTGACAGTGAGCATCGGCAAGCGCGAGGCCTCGAAGCCCCGGGTCATCACCGTGCAGTGAGTTTTGTCAAAGAAACGAGGAGAGCATCATGAACGAAGCAATGGAACTGGCCAGCAGGGATGAATCAGCGCCGTCCCGGAGCAATGACGGCTCGACGCAGCGGCGCATCACGCTGACGCCGCCTGTGGACATTTTCGAGAACAGCCATGGCGTCACGCTGTGGGCCGACCTGCCCGGCGTCACCACGGACCGGCTCGATGTGAAGGTGCACGACGGCTCGCTGTATATCGAGGCGAAGGCGGACGTGCCGACTCCGGCAGGGTTGCGCCTGCAGCATGCGGAGATCCGACAGCCGCATTTCGCCCGCGCGTTTTCACTGGGGGTGGAATTCGACGCATCCAGGATCGTCGCGAACCTCAAGGACGGCGTGCTGCAGGTGACCATACCGCGCCGCGACGAGGCCCGGCCGCGCAAGATCGAAGTGCGTACCGCTTGATACCGGCGCGCAAAAGCAAAAAGCCCCGATTTCTCGGGGCTTAAGCTTGGGTAGTGCAGCAAAGCTTTGGCGGAGCGGACGGGGCTCGAACCCGCGACCCCCGGCGTGACAGGCCGGTATTCTAACCAACTGAACTACCGCTCCGCAGCGGTATTGCGTCACTGTGTAGCGGATGCTGGCAGATCAATCGATATTGGCGATATCGAGTGGCGTCCCCACGGGGATTCGAACCCCGGTACTCACCGTGAAAGGGTGATGTCCTAGGCCTCTAGACGATAGGGACACGGACGTACCAGCACTTTACTACGTTCTTCGCTTTCGACTGGTGGAGGTAAGCGGGATCGAACCGCTGACCTCTTGCATGCCATGCAAGCGCTCTCCCAGCTGAGCTATACCCCCGGTGCCTACGTTGCTTGCCTGATTTTTGGTCCGGCAGCTTCGTTTCGGTTTTTGCCGTTGGCGAAGAAACGAGATTATGCACGAGTTTTTTTTGGCGTGCAAGTTGTGCGGTCGACCCGACATCGGCCGCTACGCGGCGCATCTTGCGGCCCCCGGAGTAGAGGCCGCAAGGATGGCAATTAGCGTCTCGGCGTTGCCGCCGCCAGGCGCATGCCGCGCCGGCGAGCAGGATTGCGGCGACGACAAGCATGATGGGCAGATCGCCTGCGCGGGCGTAGGGCGTGAGGCCCTGCATGCCCTGCACGGTGACCGCTAGCACGCCGATCGTGTGCGGTGCCAGGCTCGAGAGCACGCGGCCGTGCGCGTCGATGGCCGCGGTGATGCCGGTGTTGGTGTCGGTGATCATGGGCCGCGCGGTTTCCAGCGTGCGCACACGGGAGATTTGCAGGTGCTGGCGCAGGGCCCAGGTGTCGCCGAACCAGCCCAGATTGCTGATGTTCACGAGCACGGTGGCGCCCGGTTCGCCGTCCATGGGCTGCAACGCGGGCAGCAGCGCGGGGCCGAACAGGTCCTCGTAGCAGATGTTCAAGGCCAGTTCCTGGCCGGCGATCGCAAAGGGCTTCTGCCTCGGGGCCCCGCGGTTGAAATCGCCCAGCGGGATGTTCAGCATCCGGATGAACCAGTGAAAGCCCGGCGGGATGTATTCGCCCCAGGGCACCAGGTGGCGCTTGTCATAGCGCTGCTCGGTGCGGCCGCGCAGCAGGGCCTGCAGCGGCGTGGCGGCGTTCAGGCCGATGGCGCTGTTGGTGTAGCGCGCGCGGCCCGATACATCGATGGTGTGCAGCGGCACGCCCATGATGATTGCGGCATGCTGGCGCGCCGCCACGTCGCGCCAGTCTTCCCAGACCTGGGGCGGGAACTGGTCCTGAAAGAGCGGCAGCACGGTTTCGGGCAGGATGATCACGTCCGGCGCGGGCTCGCCTTGTGCGGGCGGCTGTCCGGCCAGTTCGAAATGCCGCTGCAGGCCTTGACGTATCAGGGCGGGATTGAATTTGTCCGATTGCGGCACGTCGCCCTGGACCAGGCGCGCATTCAGGGGGCGGCCCGCCGGATGCGACCAGGCGATGTGGCGCAGCGGCCAGCCCAGCAGCGCCAGCGCCAGGGCCAGGGCCAGGGCAGCCAGGGCGCCGCGCGCGGGCCAGCCTGGCCCGCCGGACGGCCAGAGTCCGGCCAGGGCCGCCGCCGCCGCCGCGGCGACGAAGGCCATGCCGTGCACGCCCAGCACAGGCGCCCAGCCTGCGATGGGACTGTCGACCTGGGCATAGCCGATGTTGAGCCAGGGAAAGCCGGTGAGCACCGTGGCGCGCAGCCATTCGAAGAGGGTCCAGGCGGCGGCCCAGATCAGCATGGCGCGCCAGGGCGCTGGCGCCGGATCGGCAGTCAGCCTGCGGGCCAGCGCGCAGGCCGCCCCGGGAAACAGTGCGAGAAAGGCCGACAGGAGCAGCACGCCGCCACCGGCCAGCGGCGCGGACAGGCCGCCGTAGTCGTGCATGCTCACATACAGCCAGTACAAGCCGATGCTGAAGTACACGGTGGCGTACCACCAGCCGCGCAGCAGCGCCTGGCCGGGGCCGGCGCTGCGCAGGGCGGCCCGGGCGAGCACGGCCAGCGCCAG
>DAIDKG010000365.1 GCA_027450125.1 Bordetella sp.
ATAGGCGGCGGCGAGCATGGTGCCGCTGCCCATCGCGCCCCACGGGATCATGGTCTGGCTCAGCAGTGCGAACACCATGAGCCGGCGCGGCGCGATGTCCAGCCGCCGTATCAGGGTGACCGTGCCCAGCATGCCCACGCCGAACCCGGTGGCCGACTCGGCGAAGTGGCCGACCAGAAAGCAGGCGAAGAACACCAGGCGGCGGCGGGCGCGCCGGGCCTCGCCCGCAGCGCTCATGTCCGCCGCAGCGCCCTGGCCGCGCGCCGCCACTTGCCAGAACAGCAGCCCGCCCAGGATGTAGGGCGCAATCGTCGCGCCTATCCAGAGTCCGCGCGCCAGCGCGCGCAGCAGCTGCGCGGCGCCGAACGCCGCGGGCCCGCTCAGCATGGCCACGGGCACGGCGATCAGCAGACCCAGGATCGCCGCCCTGGTCGTATTGAGGCGCCCGCTGCCGATGGCCGCGACGACGGCGAGCGCGGGCAGCGACCACAGGAGATAGTTCATTCAGCCAGGACGGTGCGGCGGATTGCCTTCACGGCAGTTTGAACGCGCCGATCGCCTGGTTCAGTTTCAGCGCCTGCTCCTTGAGGCTCTCGGCCGCTGCCGCGCTCTGCTCGACCAGCGCGGCGTTCTGCTGCGTCATCTGGTCCATGTGAGAAATGGCCGTGCCGATCTCGGAGATGCTGCTGGACTGGTACTCGGCCGATGCCGAGATCTCGGCAATGGTGGTGGTCACGCGCTGCACGGCGCCGACGATGTCCTGCATGGTCTGGCCGGCCTGCTGCACAAGAGCGGCCCCCTGGTCGACGCGTTCGGTGGAATCGGAGATCAGCGCCTTGATTTCGCGCGCGGCCTGGGCGCTGCGCTGGGCCAGGGTGCGCACCTCGCCGGCCACCACGGCGAAGCCCTTGCCCTGCTCGCCGGCGCGGGCCGCCTCCACCGCCGCGTTCAGGGCGAGGATATTGGTCTGGAAGGCAATGCCGTCGATCGTGCCGATGATGTCGACGATCTTGCTGGAACTGGCGCTGATCTCGCTCATCATCTGCACCACGTGCGACACCACGGCGCCGCCGCGGTTGGCCACGTCCGATGCGCTCTCGGCGAACTGGTTGGCCTGCCGCGCGGCCTCGGAGCTCTGTCGCACCACGTCCGAGAGCTGCATCATGGAAGCCGAGGTCTGCTCCAGGCTGGCCGCGGCCTGCTCGGTACGGCTGGAGAGATCGGCGTTGCCGTTGGCCACCTCTGCAGCTGCCGTCTCGATTTCCTCGGAACCCTGGCGCACGCGGCGGATGATGTCGCGCAGGCCCTCCTGCATGCGCCGCATGGAAGCGAGCAAGCTGTCGGAGCGGCCGTCGGCGCGCAAGTCGCGACTCAGGTCGCCGGCGGCGATCACATTGACGACATCGGCTGCGTCCTGCGGCTCGCCGCCAAGCTGGCGCAGGATGGAGCGCGTCAGCATGAGGCCCAGGCCGGCAAGCACGACGAACAGCCCGCCGCCGATCAGCAGGAAGCGCGCAGCATAGGACCAGAACGCGGTATTGATGTCGTCGATGAACACGCCGTTGCCGACCACCCAGTTCCAGGGCTTGAAAAGCACGGCGCACAGCAGCTTGGGCACGGGCTTGCGTGCCGGATCGTCGGGCCGCGCCACGGCGGCAATCATGTAGACGACGCCTTGCTTGGGCAGATCCTGGGCATAGATGTCCGAGGTCATGCGCCCGTCGGGCAGCCTGGAACCCTTGTCCATCTTGCCGACCCGCTTGGCGTCGGCGTGCACGAGCATCATGCCGGCCATGGTGCGCACGAATATGTAGTCGTCGCCGTGGCGCAGGCCCGAGAGCGCCTCCACGGCCTGCGCCTGGGCCTGCGCGCGCGTGAGCTTGCCGCTCTGCTCGAGCGCGTAATAGCGCTGCATGATGCCTTCGGCCAGCTGCGAGGCCTTGAGGATTTCATCGCGCCGCGATTCGAGCATGTTCTGCCGCAGCGCCTGCAGGGCGAAGCCGCTGATCACCACGATGCCGATCAAGGCGACGGCCACGATGGAAAGAATCCGGGTGCGCATTTTCATGCTTTGTCTCCATAGGCGGTTGCGGCCGATGGAGCAATCGGGCAGTACCGCGGCTATTGTCATTTTTTTGCGATCGTAGAGCGCGGGCGCGCCCTGCCTGACCGGGAACAACGCCGCGGATTGGGCGCATTTATGTTTGTTTTATTTGTCCTGGCCTGATGCAGCGCAGTTTTCTGACTTTTTATTGAACGCCGTTTGCGCCTTTCTTTTCCAGCCGCGGTGACGGCCGCGAAAGCCGGCTACTTCGCCGGCGCGCTGCCCGGCCACAGCGGCACGACCGCCTGCGCATTCTCCGGCGAGCGGGCCCGGAAGGCCTGGACGCTGCGGTGCACGCAGTCCAGGAAGGTGCCGGCGTTGCTGCTGGGCGGCTGGCGCAACTGGTGTATGTAGCCGAACAGGATCCAGCGTTCGGGCGCCAGCGGGCGGATCACCAGGCCGTCCAGATCGATGGCCTGGGCGCACAAGCGGTCGAGAATGGCAATGCCGGCGCCGTCGCGGGCCAACTGGCAGGCCATCAGGGACGAGCGCGTCTCGATCGCATAGTCGGGCCTGACGCCGCCCGAGCGCAGAAAGTCGTCCACCTGTTGGCGCCAGGGCTGTCCGGACCACAAGCCCAGCAGCGGCTCGGACGCCAGGTCCGCGGCGGTCAGCGACGGCTTGTCCGCGAGCCGGTGCGTGGCGGGCAGCACGGCCTCCATCCGGACCTGGAACAACGGGTGGTTTTCGATTTCGACGAAAGGATGGCTGACCGGCAGCGAGATGATGCCCAGGTCGTACAGCCGCGTGCCCATCTGGGCCTCGATCCCGAAGCGCGACTGTTCGTCGACCGACACGCGGATGCCCGGGTTCTCGCGGCAGAACAGCGCGAGAGCGGGCGAGACGATGCCCCGGCCGATGCGCGAGGCCGTCACCAGCCGCAGCCGGCCCCGGGTTTCGGTGCGGATGGCGCTTGCGATGCGCGGAATTTCGTCGAATCCGGCCAGGATATGTTCGGCATCGCGATAGAACGCCTGCCCTTGAGCGGTCAGCTGCAGGCGCCGGCGCGTCCGGTGAAAGAGCTGCAGCTGGATTTCCGCCTCCAGCAGGCCGATCAGCCGGCTCGCGGCTGGCGGGCTGATGTTCATGGTCTCGGCCGCCGCCGCGAGCGAGCCTTGGCTGACCACCAGGTGAAAGAGGCGTAGCGCGCGGATGTTCAATATTTTTCTTCGCGTGGCAACTGATTGTCGGACATGAGGTTTTATCTCATTGTTCCGCTTTTTCAAACGATACGTTGATTAATTCACATTATTAAACAACAACGCCACTTTAGACTGCGGCATCAAGGCTGGGCGGCGACATCGAGCCGTTCGGCGAAAGAACCATACCCAAAGGAGACAACGATGATCCGGATGCGAATCTTGATGGCGGGCGCGCTTGCGCTGGCGGCTTGCGCGCAGGTGCCGGCGGCCATGGCGGGCAGCCTCGAACTGGTCACCCCCGGCGTGCTGAAAGTCGCCTACCGCACCGACGACAAGCCGGTTTCTTTCCTGCAGGACGGCAAGCCGACCGGCTTCATGGTGGAGCTGATGAACACGGTCGCCCAGCGCATGGGACTGAAGGTGACTTATATCTCGACGACGTTCGCCGCCATGCTGCCCGCGGTCAGGAATCACCAATACGACACGGCGGCCTTCGGCGTGCTGGTCACGCCCCAGCGCAAGACGGTCGTGAACTTCACCACCCCGGTCGGCTACGGCCAGGCGCAACTGGTCAGCCGCAAGAAGGCTGCGCTGGCCACGCTGCAGGACGCCCAGGGCAAGACCGTGGCGATCACCACCGGCAGCGCGCTGATCCCCCTGCTGCGCAAAATGGCGCCCAAGGTGACGATCAAGGAGTTTCCCAACGTCGCATCGAGCACGAACGCGTTGCTGGCCGGGCAGGTGGACGGCCTTTTCACCGGCAACGCCACGGCGGGGCGCATCGCCGTGCAGCACCCTGAACTGGTCGCCACGCAAACCGTGGAGAGCGACGCCAACGCGCTGCCGGTCGCCAAGGATCATCCGGCGCTGCTGGCCGCGATGAACAAGGCGCTCGCGGCGGCGATGGCCGACGGCACCTACGGCAAGCTGTTCGCCAAGTGGAACCCCAAGGGCATGCGCATTCCGCAGCGCATGTATGCCGACTATCCGGGCATGCCGCGGCAGGCCGCGCAATAACACACACCGCGAAGAGCCGCCATGTATCACGGTCTGCAGCAGATCCTGTCCACGTTCTTCGATCCGACGCTGATCCTGCAGGCGATGCCGCAGCTGCTTCGGGTCGGCCTGCCCAACACGCTGCTGCTGGCGGTGTGCGCCACGGCGATCGGCATCGCGCTTGCGCTATTGGTGGCGGTCGGGCTGATGTCGGAGCGGCGCTGGGTGCGCCTGCCGTGCCGCGCCTACGTCGACATCCTGCGCGGACTGCCGCACATCCTGACCGTCTACCTGATCGGGCAGGGCCTGCCGCTGGCGGGCCTGAGCCTGTTCGGGGACAACACCTACGGCTATGCAGCGCTGGCGATCGGGCTCATCGAGAGCGCCTATTTCGCCGAAATCTTCCGGGCCGGCTTCCAGGGAGTCGAGCGCGGCCAGGTCGAGGCCGCGCGCAGCACAGGCATGACCAGGTTCCAGACCATGCGCCACATCATCATTCCCCAGGGCGCGCGGCGCGTCCTGCCGCCGCTGACCGGCCAGTTCATCCTGGTCATCAAGGCCACCTCGCTGGTGTTCCTGCTGGGCCTGACGGCGTCGCAGCGCGAGATGTTCGCGCTGGCCCAGGACGGCGCGATCAACAACGCCAATCTGTCGCCGCTGACCGCCGCGGGCCTGATCTATCTCGCCCTGACGATTCCGACGACCTATGTGATCAACACCTGGGACCGCCGGCTTCGCGGCGGTCGCGCAACCCGAGCGATAGGATCCGAATGAATCCGCAATCCGGCACCCGCGTGCGCTTCGAACGCGTGAGCAAATCGTACGGCAACGTCGCCGTGCTGCACGAGATCGATCTGGAAGCGCCGGGCGGGACGACGACCTGCATCGTCGGCCCGTCGGGCTCGGGCAAGTCCACGCTGCTGCGCTGCGCCAACCTGATGGAGCGTCCGCAGTCGGGGCGCATCCTGCTGGGCGATCTCGACATCACCGCGCCCGGCGTGGACATCGACAAGGTGCGCGCGCGGGTGGGCATGGTGTTCCAGCACTTTCATCTGTATGCGCATCTGGACGTGCTGGCCAACGTCAGCCTGGCCCTGCGCAAGGTGCGGGGCATGAATCGGGACGAGGCCGAGGCGATCGCGCGCGACAGGCTGCAGGCGGTCGGCCTGAACGGATTCGAGGCGCGCCGGCCGCAGGACCTGTCGGGCGGCCAGCAGCAGCGCGTGGCCATTGCGCGCTCGCTTGCCATGGAACCCGAGGTCATGCTCTTTGACGAGGCCACCTCCGCCCTCGATCCGGAGCTGGTCAAGGGGGTGCTCGCCGTCATGCGCGATCTTGCGCAGGCCGGCATGACCATGATCGTGGTGACGCACGAAATGCGCTTCGCGCGCGAGGTCGCCGGCCAGGTTGTGTTCGTCGACGGCGGGCGCATCATCGAGCAGGGACCGCCCGATGAATTCTTCGACCGGCCGCGCCACCCGCGCTTGCGCCATTTTCTGGAGCAGGTCCTCTGACCTGTGACGCACCCATGACTGATATGCTCGCCGCGCGGCCATCGACCGCCGAAATCCAAAACCTGTTTGCCCAGCGCAGCCATTGGCAATCCTGGCTCGATGTCGAAGCGGCACTCGCCGCGACCCAGGCCGAGATGGGCATGATTCCAGCTGCCGCGGCGCTGGAAATCGGCCGCAAGGCCAATCTGGACCACGTCGACGCCACGGCCCTGGCGGCCGACATTGCCCGCACCCGGGCTCCCATCGTGTCGCTCGTGCGGGCGCTGGCGCGAGTTTGCGACGACGATGCCGGCGACTATGTGCACTGGGGCGCCACCACGCAAAACGTAATGCTGACTGCCCGGACCCTGCTGATGCGCCGGGTGCACGGCGCGTTCATGGCCAGGCTGGGCGACGTGCTGTCCAGGCTGGCGGACCTGGCCGATGCGGGCGCAGACATGCTCACGGCCGGGCGCACCAATTTCCGCCAGGGTCTGCCGATCACGTTCGGCTTCAAGGCGGCTGCATGGATCGAGGAGTTCCTGCGGCACCGCCAGCGTTTCGAAGGCGCCGAACCGCGCGTCTTCGCCTCGCTGTGGGGCGGTGCGCTGGGCGCCATGCACACCTACGGCGAGCAGGGTGCCGAGCTGAACCGCCGGCTGTCGCAGCGACTCGGCCTGACGCCGCTGGCCGTGCCGTCGCGGGCGGGGACTGACTACATCGTGGAGTATTTCCTGCTGCTGGCCTTGTTCAGCGCGAGTTGCTCCAAGGTGGCCCGGGATCTGTACGGCCTGATGGCCGACGAGATCGGCGAAGTCTACGAGCATCAGGGCAAGGAGGTCGTCGGCTCGAGCACCATGCCCAACAAGGTCAATCCCAAAGTCGTCGTGGTGGTGATCTCGCTTGCGGCCCGGCTGCGCGCCACGACGCCGCTGGCGCTGGAGGCGATGCAGTCCACGCATGAAGGCGATGCCGCCAACAACCAGATGCTTTACGCGCTCATCGACCAGGCCTGTCCCCTCGCGTACGAGCTGGTCTGCGCGATGGACGAGCTGCTGGCCTGCCTGAAGCTGGCACCGGAGAACATGCGCCGCAACGTGGCGCTTTCCGGGCAGACCATGGCCGCGGAGAACGCGATGATGGTCCTGGCCCCCGCCTTCGGACGCGCGCAGGCCTATGAGCGGGTCAAGCAGGCGATCGCACAGGCCGGACAGCGCGGCGGCCAGCTGGCCGACCTGCTGCTCGAGGATGACTCGGTGCGCCAGGCCGTCGACGAGGCCGCGCTGCGGGCGGCGCTGGACCCGGCCGCCTACACAGGCAGCAGCGCGCAGATGGCGAAAACCATGGCGGCCAGCGCGCGCAGCGCCGCGGCGGCGCTGACCGGCGGCTAAGCCGCGGGGTCGGGCCAGGCGACCATCTGTTCGATACAGGCGCGGGCGGGGTGGCGAGTTACCCGGCCTGAGGCGCGGGGGCCTCGATCAACGGCCGATGACGATACGGTTGCGCCCCGTCTGTTTGGCCTCGTATAGCGCCCGGTCGGCACGGCGCAGCCAATCGCTGTAGCTGGCGTCGCCGGCCTGCAGTTCGGCAACGCCGATGCTTACCTGGCAATAAATGGATTGCGCCTCATACAAGATCGACGCCTTGTCCAGGCAGCTGCGCAATCTCTCGGCCAGAAGCACCGAGTCCTGGGTACCGGCTTGCGGCAGCAGGACCAGAAATTCTTCACCGCCATAACGGGTGGTGGTGTCCTGCTCGCCTGCGACCTGGCGTATCAATGCCGCTATATGGCAGATGACGGCGTCACCGGCAGGATGCCCGTATTGATCGTTGATCCGCTTGAAATGATCGATATCGATCAGCAGCAGCGACGCTTTGCGGTTCGTGCCCTGAAGACGATCGAACGCCGCCTGAAGATGCTCATCCATCGCGCGTCGGTTCAGCAGGCCGGTCAAGCCATCCGTGCGGGCAAGATTCCTCGACTCCAGCAAGAGTCGATCATTCTTTTCCTGCCAGTGGCGGTAAATCTGATAGCCCATCAGCGAGGTAAATAAAACCACCACCGCAAAAACCCAGAAGAAAGCCCACAGCGTCTGCTGCATCAGGTTCAACGCATGCCGCAGCGCAGTCAGATCGCCCAGCGGTGCCAGCTCGGACTGATGAATGCTCAGCCGCATGGTTTGGAATCCGTACAGCAGCACGCCTGCCGTCACCGTGGACAGCATGTACAGGATGCGTCGCCGGATATCTCCGGGGGTATTCGAAATGGGCTTGGAGTAGCGCTGCCGCCACGCCAGCATCTTCGGCCACAGCCAAGCCAGCAGCGGCCCTGCAATAAAGACGCTCTGCAGAAAAATGCCGAACCACCAGCCGTACCAGACCGACAGGACGCCGTAGTTGTCGACATGATTGGTGTAGCTCCAGATGAGCGCGCCGGTCGAACTGCAGATCGCGGAGGCGAAACTCAGCTGTATGTAGTAGAGCCATGACAACCAGCTCGAAAGATTGCGCCGCGTTGGAATGGCCCGGTAGCCGATGACCATGATCGCAAAACCCAGAGGATCGGCGCACGCGAACAAAACCGCCCATGGCCAGGGCATCCCGGCATAAAGGGCCAGCACGAACGTCGACGCATAGGCGGGTATGGCGCCCCATACCCATCCGAAGCCCAGGACCAGCAGCATGCAGATGATCTGCGGCGGATACAGCGTCAGGTAGATATGCACTTCGCCGAACGTCAGGTGCATGCCGTACAGGCTCTGGCTGACCGTGACTATCCCGAAGGCGATACTGATTATCCCCAGCGCCAGCCATGCGACCAGCGCAACCCAGCGATCTCGGGGCGTGCCCTGGTGCAGCAGTTTGGCAATCGAGAATGCCCGATAGGAAATGGCGTTATCGGAAGTTGTTGTATCCATGCCTGCCAGCGATCCTCGAGCCTCATGACCCCGCCATCATAGTGTGCGCCAACTGCGAGAAGCAGGCCGGGGCTCATGGGGTAATCCCGCCGGTCCGCCCGGGCCTTGCCGGCCGCCCCGGATCCGGACCGGGGCGGCGTCGGGCGCTGCTACAATGACGCCGCTTCGGCTTTCCGCGCGGGCGTCGTATAACGGCTATTACCTTGGCTTCCCAAGCCAAAGACGAGGGTTCGACTCCCTTCGCCCGCTCCAGGCATTGCCCGGCATGGCCTCGCGGTTCCGCGCGACGAAATGCCGTTCATGAGCACCGGCAGGCAGGGCGCGCCCCGCGCCTCAGGCCAGGTAGCTTATCGCCGCCTTGCCTGCGCCCACCACGCCCAGCGCGATCGCAACATACCAGGGCCATTTCTGCCCCTTGGTGATGATGGCGATCGTGGCGATCGCAATACCTATGTGCACCAGCGTCGCCGCCAGGGTCAGCCCGTGGTGCTTTTCCTCGTGCTTGTTGCTGGCGGCGAGCTTCTCGTCGCGCCTGTGTTCGAGCTCTTCGGCCTTTTTCTGGATTTCGCGGGTCTGGGCTTCGTAGCGCGCGGCCTGCTTCAGGTAGTCGGTGGCGCGCTCGGCGTTCGTGCCCGCCGCAATCGCATACATGTTCTGCTTGATGCTCTTGGCCTGGTAGTAGGCCCATTCGTCGCTGGCCCGCGCCTGCATGAGCACGGCCTCGTTCTTCTCGGAGATCGCATGCCCCGTCTCGATGGTCTCCAGGCTGGCGACCACCGCCGCCAGCACGGCCAGGACCGCGATGGTGGCCGACACCTTGATCATGAAATTGTCGCCGGCGTGCACCGCGTGGTGGGCGTGTTCGGCATGCTCGATATGTTCGTTTGCCAGCTCTTCCATCGTGAACCCCCATCGGCGCCATGGACGAAGTCAAAAATTTTTATTGAACAACTTTTTCCGGATCTGCCCCGCCAGACTCCGGTTCAGGCCAGGCGCAGGAAATAGAACGTCTGGACGCCGTCGATCACGCCCTGGCCAGCGTAACTGACGAGCCGGCCTTGTTCGTCCGTGCGCACAAGTTTGAAAATAACCGCCGGCTTCCCGTCGTCGGACATGAAGCAGGGAAACCCGTCGACCATCTTCCAGCGGCTCGCCGCGGCCGTTCCCGAATTCTCCAGCAGCTCCTGCCCGGCCAGGACCACCGAGGGCGAGATCAGGCGTCCGTTGAGGTCGAAAAATTTCCAGGAACTCCCCAGCAACTGCTCGGCCGTCAGAGCGGGACCCTCGGCGTAGCTGGCCAGGATGGCCTTGAGTTCTGTTTGATCCTTATCCATGTGCCGCTCCTCGTGAGAAAAAGTTCGTGCCGCCGCGTTCGACAACACGTGTATCAATGCTTTTGCGACATCGGCGACGACCGGCTCCCACTGCCCCATGGCGGGTTGGTGGAAAAGACGCGCCGTCGGATACCACGGACTGTCGGTCCGATTCAGCAGCCAGCGCCAGCAGCCATCGTAGCGCGACAGTATCCAGACCGGCCGGCCCAGCGCGCCCGCCAGATGCGCCACCGCCGTGTCGACTGTGATCACCAAGTCCAGCCCGGCGACCAGCGCTGCGGTGTCGGCGAAATCGCGTATTTCGCCGGTCCAATCGACGAGGGGAAATCCCTCGCGCAACGCCTGAGCGGCCTCGGCCGATTCGCCGATCTGCAGACTGATGAATTGAATGCCATCGACGGCTGTGAGCGGCGAAAGCTGGGCAAGCACGAGGCTGCGGCGCGCGTCGAACGGCCTGCCCCTTGCGCCGGCCCACACCAGCCCCACCTTGAACCCGGGCCTGGCCGCAAGCCGCTGCGACCAGGCCGCCGCCGCGGCCGGGTCGGCATGCAGATACGGCGTTCGGGCGGGTATCGTCTCCAGGGTCGTGCCGAACAGCTCCGGCAATAACCGCATCAACACCTGAAAGTCGAACTCGGCGGTGTCGAGCATGCGATCGACCACCTCGGCTCCCGGCAGCGATGCGCGCAGCAGCCTGAGCAGGGGCGACGGGACAAGCACGGTGACGTGCGCACCGCGTGCAAGCGCCATCGGAACATAGCGCGCGAACTGCAGGATGTCGCCGTAGCCATCGTCGGCGAAAATCACCAGCCGCTTGCCGGCAAGCGGCTCGCCCTCCCAGTCTGGACAGGTGATCGCGGCCAATTCTTCGCGTTTCGCGTACTGCCGAAAATATCCGCGCAAGGCTTCGAAGCCGCGCGGCAGGTCGCCGCCGCGCAAGAGAGCCATGGCACGGCCGAGGTGAATCGGGGGGGATACCGGCTTGAGCGCCAGAGCGCGGTCGTAACTGGCCACGGCCTCATCGAGCCGGCGCAGCTCATATAAAGCCACGCCGCGATTGCGAAACGCCTCGGCATCTGGCTTGAGCGCCAGCGCGCCGTCGTAGCTGACTACCGACTCTTCCAGCCGGCCCAATTTGTATAGGACCGTACCGCGGTAATAATGCGCTTCGAACAAATGAGGCTCGATAGCGATCGCCTGGTCGAAGCTGGCCAGAGCCTCGTCCAGACGCTGCTGTCCAGTCAGTCGAACGCCTTGATTGACGAGCGCCACGGCCTCCTCGATCCGGCCCTGGCTCGTCGCAGCGGGCATGTCAACGTCCCTCAACGAAAACGCCTCGAGTCATGCAATCACTCCCAGCTCGCGCAGCTTGGCGCGCTGCTCGGCGTCGAACCCCGCCGCTTCCAATACGGCATCGGTGTGCTCGCCCAACGTGGGCGCCCGCCGCGCGATGGCGCCCGGATTCTGCGACAGCAGGGGAAAGATCGCCGGCTGCTCGACCTCGATGCCGCTGGCCGCCCTGACCGAAGCGATGGCGCCGCGGGCGCGGTAGTGCGGATCGGCGGCGATGTCGGCCACGGTGTAGATGCGGCCCGACGGCACGCCGGCATCGCGCATGGCCTCGAGCACGTCGGTGATCGTGCGCTGCGCCGTCCATGCGCCGATGGCGGCGTCCAGCTCGGCAGCGCGCCGGGCCCGCCCGTCGTTGCGCGCCAGGTCCGGATCGCTCCCCAGGTCGGAGCGTCCGATCCTGTCCATCAGGCGGCCGAAGATGCCGTCGCCGTTGCCGGCGATGAGCACGTAGCCGTCCCGGCACAGGTAGGCATTGGACGGCGCGATGCCCGGCAGGGCCGCACCCGCCGGCTCGCGCACGGCGCCGAACACCGAGTACTCGGGCAGCAGGCTCTCGGTCAGGTTGAAAATGCTCTCGTAAAGCGCGGCGTCGATCATCTGCCCCTGTCCGCCGCGTGCATCGCGCTGGTACAAAGCCAGCAGCACGCCCAAGGCGCCGTGCAGGCCGGCCACGGTATCGCCGATGGAGATGCCAGCGCGAACCGGCGCCCTGCCCGGTTCGCCGTTGAGGTAGCGCAGGCCCGCCATGGCCTCGCCGATGGCGGCAAAGCCGGGTTCGCCCGACTTGGGGCCCGACTGGCCGTAGCCCGAAATGCGCAGCATGATCAGGCGCGGGTTGGCCGCGTGCAGCGACTCCCAGGACAGGCCCCACTTTTCCATCGTGCCGGGGCGGAAGTTTTCGATCAGCACGTCGGCCTCGGCCGCCAGGGCGCGCACCACGGCCTGCCCCTGCGGCTGTCGCAGATCCACGCATACCGACTGCTTGCTGCGCGACTGGGCCTCCCACCACACCGACGTGCCTTCGTGCAGCATGCGCCATTTGCGCAGGGGGTCGCCCTGGCCGGGCGGCTCGATCTTGACGACCTGGGCGCCGAAGTCGGCCAGGGTCTTGGCTGCGAAAGGGGCCGCGATCAGTTGCCCCAGCTCCAGCACACGGATGCCGGACAGTATCTGCGCTGCCATATTTCTCCCCCTCAGGCTCTCGTCTTCGCGCGCAACCCGCAGTCTACACGCCCCCGCCGGTCAGGCGGCTCGCCCGCGGGCCGCGGCGATGCGGCGCGCCAGCATGGCGTCGAAGGCCTCGCAGATCGTCCGGACATACGGGTTCTTGTAGTCATAAACGTCCTGCTCCTTCTCCGGATGCGTCAGCATGGTGGCATTGGCCTCGAACACCAGCACCCTGCCGTCGGGCAGGACGGAAAAATCGACGCCGCCGTAGTCCAGGTCCAGGGTGCGGCCTATGGCCTCGATCGCGGCCATGGCCTTCTCTCCCACGGCCTGCCGCGGGTCGGACAGGAACGCCTCTTCCTCGACGCGCTTCCAGCCGTCGTACTGCATGCCCGCGGTGTCGTGATGCACGAGCCAGTGGCCGCCGATGGCCAGATGGTAGGCATAGGGCCGGCGGTCGACGAAGACGACGCGGTACTTGCGAAAGCCCCCGTCGGCCGAGCTGAAATCGACGTAGTCGGTCAGGTAGTAATGGGGCGAGGGCCAGGGCTTGAATGCCGCGGCATCGGCCTTGGACTCAAGCTTGACCAGGTGATCCCCGCCGTGCGACCCGACGGGCCGCAGCAGGATGGGAAAACGGCTTTCGGGCAAGCCGTCCAGCACGCCGCGCAAGCGGCCGGACTCCACGCGCAGGGTGCGCGGCACGACGACATTCTCGATGCTGCCGAGCAGGCCGGGGATCATGTGGCGGGCCGTGCACGCGACGGCCTGCGCCGGGTTGAGCAGCGGCTTGTCGCAGGTCTGCAGAAAGCGGGCCATGGGTCCGAGGGCGGGATCGAGCACGTCCGGATCGCCGATCGCGTTGAAGACCAGGTCGTAGTCGGGCAGGCGCGCCAGCGCCTCGGGGCTGGCATATTCGATCACGCAGACGATGCGCGTGACCGACTTCTGCGGCAGGAGGTATTCGGTGGGAATATTGCCCAGGCCGGCGCCCCACAGGACCAGCACGGTCATGCGCGGATCCTGGGCATGGTCCACGTAGATCGCCTTGCGGCTGTAGACCGCGTCGCGGTGTTCTTTCGCCTTTTGCAGCTCGCCGCGCGACGCGCAGATGGCCGCCAGGTTCATGTGGACCTCGATCTGTTCGGGATCGACCTCCAGGGCGGCCTGATACCAGATCAGCGCTTCGTCGTAGTCCTTCAGGTCGAAGTAGATCGTGCCTACGTTGAGCAGGGCCTGGGCGTAGGCCGGCTGGCACCTGAGCGCTGCGGCATAGCAGTCCAGGGCCTGCTGCGGCCTGGCCATGCGCTTGTAGGCCACGCCCATGTTGTTGTGGGCCTGGGCGTGATCGGGCTGCAGCGCCACGGCTTGCCGGAAGCTGGCCACCGCGTCGTCCAGCTCGCCCAGCGCCATCAGGGCCAGGCCCAGATTGTTGTGGCTGCCGGCGTGATCGGGGTGCTCGTGCAGCAGGCGCCGATAGGCTTGCGCGGCCTCGCGATACCGCCCGCTTTGCTGCAGCGCGCAGGCGCCCTGGAACTCGTGTTCGAGCTGGCCGCGATCCATGTCGTCAGGCGGCATGCCGCTTGCGGTAGTCGTGCATGAACTGCACGAGGGCCTCGACGGCCTCGATCGTCACGCCGTTGTAGAGCGAGGCTCGCATGCCGCCGACCGAGCGATGGCCGTTCAGTCCGGAAAATCCTGCCTGCGAAGAGGCTTGCAGGAACTGCTTTTCCGCTTCGGGCGTCGCCATGTTGAAGACGACGTTCATGATGGAACGATGGGCCACATCGGCGCGGCCGCGATAAAAGCCGTCGCTGCCGTCGACCTGCGCATAGAGCAGTTCGGCCTTGCGGCGGTTGACCGCATCCATCTTGTCCAGGCCGCCCACGTCCTCGCGCAGCCAGCGCGTAGCCAGCATGACGGCGTAGATGGCGAAGACCGGCGGCGTGTTGTAGATGGAATGCGCCGCGGCATGGGGGCGGTAGTCCATGAACTCGGGCAAGCGGTCGGCAGGCACCTTGTTCATCAATTCGTCGCGCACCACCACCACGGTCACACCCGCAGGGCCGAGGTTCTTCTGCGCGTGCGCATAGATGAGATCGTAGCGATGCGCCTCGCAGGGCCGGGAGAGGAAATCCGAGGACATGTCGCACAGGCGCGGCACATCGTCGCGGCCCATCGTTTCCTGGAACTGGATGCCGTCCACGGTCTCGTTGGAGATGTAGTGGAAGTACGGCGCCTCGGGCGAAAGCGACAGGTCCCGCGCCCGGGGCAGCGACTTGAAGCCGATGTCCTTGCCGCTCCAGGCCACGCCGATGCGGTGGCGGCTGGCGGCCGCGGCGAGCGCCTTGCCGCTCCAGTAGCCGGTGTGCAGGTATTCGGGCGCAGGGCCGTCCGGACGGGAAAATGCCATGGGGAACGTGAAGAACTGCTGCGTCGCGCCGCCCTGCAGGAACAGCACCTGGTATCCGTCGGGCAGGCCCAGCAGCGTACGCACGTTGCGCTCGGCCTCGGCCACGACCGCCGCGAACCAGTCTGAGCGATGGCTGATGCCCAGCACCGACATGCCCACTTCCGGCACGCACAGCATGGACTCGTGCAGTTGCTGAAGAATCGTTTGCGGCAAGGCTCCCGGCCCGCCGGAGAAATTGCGCGCATTGCGCAGCCGAACGGCGTCCTGCATGGTCAAGCTCCTGTGGCTCGCGCGGCGCTGTCGGCGAGCATGGCCTGGAAGGCGGCGAATACCTTGCGCATCTGCGATTTTTTATAAGGGTAGAGATCTTCGGGGTCCATGTCGTGCACGATGCCGCAGGTGTCCGCCTCGAACACCAGCAGTTCGCCGTCCGGCGTTTCGGCGCAATCGATGATCAGGTAATCCAGCCCCACCCGTTTATGGAAGGTGCGGAAAGCCTGCGCATGGCGCGCGCCGAACTCCTGGTCGAAACTGCGCATGGCCTCGCCTTCTTCGGCGCGGTTGGCGGCGTTTTCCTGCATGTCCGCGTTCAGGTAGTGCACCATCCAGCGCGGCGAAATGCCCACATGCGCCAGATAGGCCCTGCCCTGCATCAGCACGACGCGATACTTGCGGTAAAGCCCGTCGGGCCCGCGGTAATCGACGAACTGCGACACGAAGAAATCGTCGCCTTGCGTCGCGGCGAGATACGCCGCAAGCCCGGCCGGCGCGTCGATTTTCTCCAGGTTCTCGCCGGCATTGGAGTCGACGGGCCGCACCAGAATGGGAAACTGCGCATCCGGCAGAACATCCTGCAGGTTCGCCGCGCCGCGCGCCAGTTCGTCCAGCGCCAGTCGGTCGGTGCGCGCCAGCGCCGGGGACACTATGCCGGGCGCGCCGCGCAAGGCCGCGTGCAGCCCGTCGCGCGAGGTCCTGAGTACTCTGCCGGGAAGATTGAGCACCGGCGTATGCCACCTGTCCAGGGGCTCGGCCAGCCCTTGCAGCAGCTTGCGATTGCCCAGGTTCTCGCCCACGGCGACCATGGCCAGGTCGTGCGGCGGCAGGGACTTGGGCACCGGAATGCCCGGTCCCAGGTACAACAGGTACAGGTCGATGCTGGAGTCGGCGACCAGGAATTCCAGCGGGGTATTGGCCAT
>DAIDKG010000366.1 GCA_027450125.1 Bordetella sp.
ACGGCGGCCTGTACGACGGCCGCCTCGGCATCTTGCTGCCAATGGCCCTGGTGGCCGGATGGCATGCGCGGCAATGGCGCCCGGCTTTCGATTTCGAGGTCGTGGGCTTTGCCGAGGAGGAGGGCGTGCGGTTCGGCAGCACCTTCCTGGGTTCGTCCGCCTATATCGGCCGGTTCGACGCCGATCTGCTGTCGGCGCGCGATGCGCTGGACATATCCATGGCGCAGGCGTTGGCCGACGCGGGCCACGATCCGCAGGCGCTTGTCGTGCAAGACGCAGGTACGCGACCGGACCAGTATTTCGAAATCCATATCGAGCAGGGGCCCGTGCTGCTGGCGCGCGAACAGGCCGTGGGCGTGGTCAGCGCCATTGCCGGGGCCACGCGCAGACGCTTCATGCTGCGAGGCCGGGCTGGACATGCCGGAACGACGCCCATGGGCATGCGCTGCGACGCGGCCTGCGCCGCGGCCGAGATTGTGCTGGCGATCGAGGCGCGTTGCCGCGCCCATCCCGAACTGGTCGGCACGGTAGGCACGATCGACGTCCCCGGCGGCTCGGTCAATGTGGTGCCGGGGCGCTGCACCTTCACGCTGGATCTGCGCGCGCCCGCGGACGCGCTGCGCGATGCCGCGCTCGCCGATATCCTGGCGGCGGCCGACGAAATCTGCATGCGGCGCGGCATCGAGCTGGAATGCGAGACGCTGATGAGCGTGCCTGCCACACCCTGCGACGAGCAGGCCCGCGCGCGTTGGCGTGAAGCGATCGCCGCTCAGGGGATGCAAGTCAGCGAACTTCCCTCGGGCGCGGGGCACGACACCATCAAGCTGGCCGAAGTCGCGCCGGTGAGCATGCTGTTCGTGCGCTGCGGCAACGGCGGCATCAGCCACCACCCGGATGAAACCGTCAGCGCTGCCGATATCGACTCGGCGGCGGCAGTAACGCAAGCCTTCCTGTCACGGCTGGCATGAGCCGGCGGGCAGGCCGAGCCGCCCGCATCCGGACGATCGGCATGCGGGCGACCCGCATCCGCTCGCGCAGGCCTCAATCCGCGCGCAAGATGTCGGCCAGCGTATGCGCCACCACGCGGGTCGCGCCGTAGAGATCGTTCAGCCGCAGATTCTCGTCGGCGTTGTGGCCGCGAGCCTCCATCAGCGTGCGCGGGCCCGCGCCGTACAACACGGTAGGAATGCCGCGCTGGGTGTAGTGGCGCGCATCGGTATAGAGAGGAACGCCGTGTACGGGGATCTCTGCGCCGAAGACCGCATGCGCATGCCGCCGCAGCGGCTCGATGAGCGTTGCCGCGCCCGGCAGTTCCACCAGCGGTTCGGCCAGGAGAAGACGCCGCGTTTGGACTTCGATGCCAGGCTGGCAGGCGCGGGCTGCCTCGGCGATGACCGCAAGCAATTCGGCTTCGGCCTGCGGGCCCGACTCTTCCGGAATCAAGCGCCGATCGAGGCGGAACGTCACCAGGTCGGGAACGACATTGGTATTGATGCCGCCGTGGATCAGGCCGATGGTCATGTTCGGCGAACCGATGCCGGCCACGGCAGAGACGCTCTCGTCCAGGGTGCGCCGGTAGGTATACAGCGCCTGCATGATGACGGTGGCCGCCTCCAGGGCATCCACGCCGGTCTGGGGCATGGCCGCGTGGGCCTGGCGCCCTCGCACGCTGACTTCCAGGTGCAGGCAGCCGTTGTGCGCGGTGGTGACGTGATAGGCGAAGCCGGCGGAAATCGCCAGGTCGGGGCGGCTGGCGCCGCTCTGGAGCAGGAAGGCCGGGCCGTTGATTCCGCCGGCCTCCTCATCGTAGGTCAGGTGCAGCTCAATGGCGCCGCGCAGGCGCGCGCCCGCGCGCTGCGCTTCCCGCAGCGCAAGCAGGGCCCAGGTGTAGGTGGCGAAATCGGATTTCGACACCGCGACGCCGCGTCCATACATCACCGCCCCGTGCTGCGGATCCTGCTCGATCTGCGCGCCGTAGGGCTCGCGCGTCCAGCCCTGGCCGGGCGGCACCACGTCGCCGTGGGCATTGAGCGCGACGACAGGACCGCTTTCGGAAAAGACGTGCCGCACGATCAGGTTCACGACCGAGGCCATGCCTTGCTCGCGCACGCGCTCGATGGCCGGCGCGTAGCGCTCCACCGGCAGCGCCAGCCCGGTCAGCAGGCGCTCGGCCAGTTCTGCATGGGGCGCGCAATCGCCGGGAGGATTGTCCGAGGGCTGGCGCACGAGCTCGGCCAGGAATCGGGTCTGGGCCGGCTGCTCGGCAAGGAGAAATGCGTCGATGGAATCGGAGATCTGCGTGGACATGGAAAAGCCGAAACAAGGAGATAACGGCGCGTGGACCGTGCCGCAAGATATCAGTTTATTGGACACAAAAATTGTATTCAATAAGTGTAGATAAATTTTAGATAGACTATCGCCATCATGAAGCCGACTTCCGCCGCCAAAACCGCCGACTTGAGCGCAGAGCAGATCGCGCGCAGCATTTCCGATGCCATCGTCGCGCGCCAGTTGCCGCCGGGCACGCGATTGCGCGAAGAAGCGCTGGCGCGTGCCTACGGCGTCAGCCGCACCAAGATCCGCGCCGCGCTGCTGATGCTGTCCAAGGACAAGCTCATCCGCACCATGCCGGAGAAAGGGGCGTTCGTCAGCAAACCCAGCGCGGCCGAAGCCCGCGAGATCTACGCGGTGCGCCGCATCCTGGAAAGCGCGCTGGCGCGCGAATTCGTCTCGTGCGCGAAACCTGCCGACTACAAGCGCATCGACCTGCACCTCAAGGGTGAGCGCCAGGCCATTGACGGTCCCGACGTGCACCTGCGCAATCAATTGCTGGGCAGGTTCCACATCCTGCTGGCCGAAGTGGTCGGCAACACCGTGCTGACCGAGATGCTCCAGGAGCTGTCGGCGCGCAGCGCCATCATCACCGTGTTCTACCAATCGACCACCGACGCGGGCTGCTCGCACGACGAGCACGTCGCCTTCATCAAGGCCGCCAAGGCGGGCGATGCGGCGCGGGCCTGCGAGCTGATGGTGCGGCATATCGAGCATGTCGAGCAAAGCCTGAAATTCACCGGCGACCAGGCCAGCGGCGTGGACCTGGTTTCCGCGCTGCTGGCCTGAGCGGGCTGGCGTCACAGGCCCAGGAATTGCCGCAGTTCGGTTGTCCGCGGCGCATTGAACAGCGCCTCGGGCGCGCCGGATTCGTGGATGCGGCCCTGGTGCATGAAGACGACGCGGTCGCAGACTTCCCGCGCGAAGCGCATCTCGTGCGTCACCATGAGTAGTGTCATGCCGTCCGCCGCCAGCTCGCGGACCACGGCCAGCACCTCGGCCACCAGTTCCGGATCCAGCGCGGAGGTAATCTCATCGCACAGCAGGGCCATCGGCTCCATGGCCAGGGCCCGCGCGATGGCCACGCGCTGCTGCTGGCCGCCGGAGAGCTGGTCAGGCCATGCATCGAACTTGTGCAGCAGGCCGACGCGGTCGAGCATGCGCCGCGCGGTGGATTCGGCCTGCTCTCGCGGCACCTTGCGCGTCACCATGGGCGAGAGCATGACGTTGCGCCCGACGCTCAAGTGAGGAAACAAATTGAACTGCTGAAAGACCATGCCGACCTTGAGCCTGAGGGCGCGCAGGCGCAACTCGTCGTCGGCGACCTGCGCATCGGCGACCATGATGGCTCCGCCGTCCGGCGTCTCCAGGCCGTTTATGCACCGCAGCATCGTACTTTTGCCCGAGCCGCTCTTGCCGATGATGGCGATGACCTCGCCGGCGTCCACACGCAGTGTCACGCCCTTGAGCACCTCGTTCTGGCCAAAGCGTTTATGCACGTCTTCAAGCGCGATCAGCGGCATGCTGCAATCTCCTTTCCAGGCGGTGGCTCAAGCAGGACATGGGCCAGCACAATGCAAAATAGATCAACGCGGCATAGCCATAGACCGTGAACGGCTGGAACGTCGCATTGGTGATGATGGTCCCGGCCTTGGACAGTTCGGTGAAGCCGATGATCGAGGTGAGCGCGGTGCTCTTGACGATCTGCACCGAAAAGCCCACGGTCGGCGCAATCGCCAGCCTCAGGGCCTGGGGCAGGATGACATGGCGCATCTGCTGGACATAGCCCATGGCCAGGCTGGCCGAGGCCTCCCATTGGCCGCGCGCTACCGATTCGACGCAGCCGCGCCAGATTTCCGCGAAAAACGCCGCGGCCCAGAGAATGAGCGCCATGCCGGCGGCGAGCCAGGCGGGCACGTCCAGTCCGAATAGCGACAGGCCGAAAAAAGCCAGGAACAACTGCATCAGCAGCGGCGTGCCCTGGAACAGTTCAATGTACAGGCGTGCTGCCAGGCGCAGGCCGCGGCGGCGCGAGGTGCGGGCCAGCAGCAGCGCCATGCCCAGCATCGCCCCGCCGGCAAAGGTCGCCAGCGAAAGCGCCGCCGTCCAGCGGGCCCCCAGCAGCAGGCCGCGCACGATGTCCCATTGCGTGAATGCTGTCATGCGGATCTCCTGCCCAGGCACCAATGGCCGAGCAGCAGCAGGAGCTGCCGGGTCAGCAGCGACAGAGCCAGGTACAGGCCGGTGGCCACCAGGTACGATTCGAACGCGCGGAAGTTGCGCGACTGAATGAAGTTGGCCGCATAGGAAAGCTCGGGCGCGGCGATCTGCGAGCAGACGGCCGAGCCCAGCATCACGATGACGATCTGCGACACCAGTGCCGGCCACACACGGCGCAGCGCCGGCTTGATCACCACGTACACGAAAGTCTGGCCGCGCGACATGGCCAGCGACGCAGCAGCCTCGAACTGCCCGCGCGGCGTGGCGGCAATGCCCGCGCGGATGATCTCGGTGCAGTAGGCCGCCAGATTCAAGGCCATGGCCAGGCAGGCAGCGTTCATCTCGTGCATGTGTATGCCCAGCGACGGAAGGCCGAAGAAGATGAAGAACAACTGGATCAGGAAGGGCGTATTGCGCACCAGTTCGACGTAGCCAGCGACGGGCCCGCGCAGCAGGGCCGGGCCTTGCGTGCGCGCCCAGGCACCGGCCACGCCGATGAGTAGGCCGAAGACCGCGCCGAACACGGTCAGTTCGACCGTCACGGCCACCCCCTTGAGCAGCACGGGCGTATAGGCCAGTACCGCGCCGAAATCAAACTGATAAGCCATGCCCGACCTCTCGATCCGTCGACGCCGTTACAGATCCTTGGGCAGCGGCATGCCGAGCCAGTGTTCGGAGATCTTGTTCAGTGCACCGTCCTTTCTGGCCTTGGCGATGATGGCATTGATCTCCTTCATCAGCGCCGGCTCGTTCTTGTTCATCCCGACATAGCAGGGCGAGTTGCTGATCAGGAACTTGGGCTGAGGCTCCTTGGCCGGATGGCGCGCGACGATGGCCGCCGCCACGACATTGCCCGTGGCGATTAGTTGCACCTGCCCGGACAGAAAGGCCGTGATGGTGGCGTTGTTGTCTTCATAGCGCTTGATGTCGGCCGTAGGCGGGGCGATCTTGGACAGCGCCAGGTCTTCGATGGCGCCGCGCGTCACGCCGATGGTCTTGCCTGCCAGGTCGGCGGCGTCCTTGACCTTGGCGTCGGCCGGGCCGAAGACGCCGTTGTAGAAGGGCGCGTAGGCATCGGAGAAATCGAGGACCTTGGCGCGCTCTGCATTCTTGCCCAGGCTGGAGATCACCAGATTGACTTTGTGCGTCTGCAGGAAGGGGATGCGGTTCTCGCTGGTGACCGGGACCAGATCGACCTTGATGTGCATCTGCCTGGCGATCAGGCGTGCCATGTCGATGTCGTAGCCCTGCGGCTGCATGTCGGTACCCACCGAACCGAAGGGCGGGAAGTCTTGCGGCACGGCAACCTTGAGGACGCCGGCGTGGCGGATGTCGGCCAGTTCGTCCGCATGGGAAACAGCGGACGCCAGCATCGCGGCCGCGGCACATAAAGAGAGAAACAGCTTTCTGCGGTTCATCGTCGGATCTCCGGGTGGGGGGTGAGCTCGGAAAATGCACACCATATTGGTATACAAAACCTAAGCAAGGACCATGCCAACCTGATCGCGAAAGCGTTCGGTGCGGCACATCGCGAGTGCCGTGTATCAAGGCGTGCAGGCGTGGGCCGCAATGGCGCACGCCTGCACCATCATGGCGCGTCGCCGGGCGGCACGGACGTTCAGCCCAGCTTGCGCAGAAAGGCGAGCACGGCACGGCCCGCCAGCTCGGCGTCCTGCTCGCTGATGGTCTCCAGCGGGTTGTGGCTGATGCCGCCGTTGCCGCAGCGCACGAACAGCATGCTCACCGGTGCGACTTCCTCGAGAATCTTGGCGTCGTGGCCCGCGCCCGAGGGCAGCTCGAATTCCGGTTGGCCCAGTTCGGCCAGTACGCTCCGCCATAGCGCGCGATGCTCGGGCGAGCAAGGCGCGGCGGCCACGGTCCAGGGTTCCTGGGCGTCTTCGATGCCGACATGGCGGCGGGCGCAGATCTGCTCGATCCTATGCTGCACGTCGGCCACCGCCGCGTCGCGCGTGGCGTCGTCGGCGGCGCGGATATCCAGGCTCATCCGGCAGGCTCCCGGGATCACGTTGACCGATCCGGCGGGCACTTCCAGCATGCCCACGGTGCCCACCAGCGTCTCGGCCTGGCTGCAGCGTTCTTCCACGTAGAGCGCGATTTCCGCGGCGGCGCAGGCGGCGTC
>DAIDKG010000367.1 GCA_027450125.1 Bordetella sp.
TGCCGGTGAAAGGAATCGAACCCTCGACCTTCTCATTACAAGTGAGCTGCTCTACCGACTGAGCTACACCGGCATCGACTCGCGCAGCGGATGGCGCGAGGCGGCAATTGTATTAGACGCGCGGAGTGCGCCGCGCGCCGGCTGGCCGTCGCGGCAACGACGGCCTCATTTAACGATGGTCAGGCGCGGCCGCTTGGGGGTGTCGCCGCCATCGGTGGGCGCCCCGGCATCGGCGGGCGTGGCGGCCGGCTCTGCGGCCGGCGCGGCGGCCGGGCGTTCGCCCGGCTCGTAGGGCTGCACCTCGAAACCCATGCCGGTGCCGGTTTCGCGCGCGTAGATGGCGCTGACGGCGCCGACCGGCACCGAGACATTCTCGGTGACTCCGCCGAAACGGGCCTGGAATTCGATGAACTCGTTGCCCAGCACCAGATTGTGGGTGGCCAGCGTGCCGACGTTCAGGGTGATCTGCCCGTCGCGCACGTGAGCCGGCGGCACCAGGGTGTGCGCGTCGACGTGCACGGTGACATAGGGCGTATAGCCGTTGTCGGAGCACCACTCGTGCAGCGCGCGGATCATGTAGGGTTTGGTCGAGGTTTCGCCCATGGCGTGTTCGGTCTGCCGGCCGGTTAACGGCGCATGACCTTTTCGGACGGCGTGAGCGCCTCGATGTAGGCCGGACGCGAGAAGATGCGTTCGGCGTACTTCTGGATCGGGGCGGCGTTCTTGGGCAGCTCGATGCCGTAGTGGTCCAGGCGCCACAGCAGCGGGGCCACGGCCACGTCGAGCATGGAAAACTCCTCGCCCAGCATGTACTTGTTCTTGATGAGGATGGGGGCGATCTGGGCCAGGCGGTCGCGGATGCTCTGGCGTGCCACGGCCATCTTCTTGTCGTCGGGCTTGGCGCTGCGGTCTTCCAGGGTGGACACGTGCACGAACAGCTCTTTCTCGAAGTTGTAGAGGAAGAGGCGGGTGCGCGCGCGCATGACCGGGTCGGCCGGCATCAGCTGGGGGTGGGGAAAGCGCTCGTCGATGTACTCGTTGATGATGTTGGATTCGTACAGCACCAGATCGCGCTCGACCAGGATGGGCACCTGGCCGTAGGGGTTCATGACCGAGATGTCTTCAGGCTTGTTGTACAGGTCGATGTCCCGGATTTCGAAGTCCATGCCCTTTTCGAAAAGCACGAAGCGGCAGCGTTGCGAAAAAGGGCAGGTCGTGCCGGAGTAGAGCACCATCATGGCGGATAAGTCCTTGTATTTAAGAGCAAAGCCCAGAATCCGCGCAAAAAATGGGGACACTGGCGCGTGGCCGATTATGGAAACAGTGTAGCTTTTTTTCGGCGACGGCGTTTCCCGAGCCCGCGGTGCGAGGTCCGGGCAGCGGCTGTGGCGATTCGTAACAACGGCACAATGACGGCTGCGTATCATAGCCAGCGGCCCCGCTGGAGCCGATGATCCGACCCGAAACCCGGGCTTGTCTTGAAAGGGGATAAAAATGAGTTTTCTCAAAGAGTTCCGCGCTTTTGCCGTCAAGGGCAGCGTCATCGACCTGGCTGTGGGTGTAATCATTGGCGCGGCCTTCGGCAAGATCGTCGATTCGCTGGTCAAGGACATCGTCATGCCCATCGTCAACTTCGTGCTGGGAGGCTCGGTGGACTTCACCAACAAATTTATCGTTCTTGCCCTGCCCAAGGGCTACGCCGGACCCATGACTTATGCCGATCTGACCAAGGCAGGCGCCAATGTGCTGGCCTGGGGCAATTTCGCGACCATCATCATCAACTTCATCTTGCTGGCGCTGGTGATCTTCTGGATGGTCAAGGGCATCAACATCGCCCGCAAGAAGGACGAGGTGCCCGCGCCGGCCCCGGTCACGCCCGAGGACGTGGCCCTGCTGCGCGAGATCCGCGATCTGCTCAAGAAATGAGCGCTCGGGCGGCAGTCCCGTTTTGACGTAAGGCAGCCTGATGCAGGTTCGCGTTCTGCCCTCCCCGGCGCCCTACCAGCAAACCTGGGAGGCCATGCGCGCCTTCACCGAGGCGCGCACGGCCGACACGCCCGACCAGATCTGGCTGGTCGAGCATCCGCCCGTCTTCACCCTGGGCCTGGCGGGCAAGCCCGAGCACGTGCTGGCCGCGCACGATATCGAGGTGATCCGCACCGACCGCGGCGGCCAGGTCACCTATCACGGCCCCGGACAGGTCGTGGCCTATGTGCTGCTGGACTTGCAGCGGGCGGGTTACTTCGTCAAGGAATACGTGCGTCGGGTGGAGCAGGCAGTGATCGGCCTGCTGGGCGAACTGGGCATTGCCGACGCCTGCCTCAAGCCCGGCGCGCCGGGAGTCTACGTGCCCTGGCCGCGTACTGGCGGCCCGGCGGCAGAAGGGACAGGGCGGACCGAGCTGGCCAAGATCTCCGCGCTGGGCATCAAGGTGCGCAACGGCCGCACGTATCACGGCGTGGCGCTCAATGTGGACATGGACCTGACCCCCTTCACCTGGATAAACCCCTGCGGCTACGAGGGCTTGCGTACGGTGGACCTGGCATCGTGCGGATGCCGCATCGGCGTGGGCGAGGCGGGCGAGCGGCTGGCCCGGGCCCTGGTGCACACCCTGTCCGCGCCAGGGTCGTCCAGGTAAACCCTGGCCGGGTGGCAGTAGAATGGGATCCGAACGAACGGAACCCTGCAATGACTTCTGCCCCCGAACCCATCATCGCGACCCAGGCTGCTGATCCGCATCAGAAGCAAAAGAACAAGTTCAAGGTCAAGACCATTCCCATCCAGGTCGAGCAGCCGGCCGAGCGCTTGAAGAAGCCGGAATGGATACGCGTGAAGGCAGCCTCGACTGGCTCGCGTTTCTTCGAGATCAAACGCATTTTGCGCGAGCACAATCTGCATACGGTGTGCGAAGAGGCGTCCTGCCCGAATATCGGCGAATGCTTCGGCAAGGGCACGGCCACCTTCATGATCATGGGCGACAAGTGCACGCGGCGCTGCCCTTTCTGCGACGTGGGCCACGGCTATCCCGACCCGCTGGACAAGGACGAGCCGATCAACCTGGCGCGCACCATCGCCGCGCTCAAGCTCAACTACGTGGTGATCACGTCGGTGGACCGCGACGACCAGAAGGACGGCGGCGCGGCCCACTTCGTCGATTGCATCGCCCGCACGCGCGAACTGTCGCCCAACACCCGCATCGAGATCCTGGTGCCGGATTTCCGCGGCCGCCTGGATCGGGCGCTGGCCATCCTGAACGCCGGTCCGCCGGACGTGATGAACCACAATCTGGAAACGGTGCCGCGCCTGTACAAGAAGGCCCGGCCGGGCGCCGACTATGCGCATTCGCTCAAGCTGCTGGCCGAGTTCAAGGCGCTGCATCCGGACGTGCCCACCAAGTCCGGCCTGATGCTGGGCCTGGGCGAGACCGATGACGAAATCCTGCAGGTGATGCGCGACATGCGCGCGCACAACGTGGACATGATCACCATCGGGCAGTATCTGCAGCCTTCCGAGTACCACCTGCCGGTGCAGCGCTATGTGCACCCCGATACTTTCGCGATGTTCGAACGCGAAGCGTACGAGATGGGTTTCACGCACGCGGCGGTGGGCGCGATGGTGCGGTCTTCGTACCACGCCGACCAGCAGGCGCATGCGGCGGGCGTGGCCTGATGCGCCAAGGCGATTGCAAGATCGCCGATCGCACCGCGAAGAGCCGGCCTTGATGACCCGCTCCCGGAGCCCGGGGCCGTCGTCCAGCCTGCGGGAGCAGGGTCGGTAAGGGCGGCTCTCTTGTCGGCTACGCGCTTGTCACGAGGCCATGCATTTTTTGATCGACGCGTTTTTCGCGGCGCCGGAAAGCGGCTTGCCGTTCTTGCTCACGGCCTGGGCTTCGCAGGCGGTCTGTTCGCACTTTTTCATGAACGAAGTCTTGGCGGCGCCCGCGAGCGCCTTGCCGTTTTTTCCGACGGCCTTGGCGGCACAGCTGCCGGACACGGAAGCCGGAGTCTGGGCATAGGCGGATAGCACGCATAGCGAGCCCATGACTGCAACGAATAGCCTTTTCATGTCGATTTCTCCTTGGATGGGTGAGCCGGCCCTTTGAACCGCGTGTCCATGCTACCCGTGAACGGGTCGGTATTGATGGCGCCGCTGGCCGGGAAAATCAAACGGGTGCGATGCGCGTTAACGGATCACACCGGGTTGTCGATGTCGACGAACTCGACCTTGATGCCGAAGCGCTGCACGATGGCCGCGCCCAGAGCCTGCACGCCATAGCGCTCGGTGGCATGGTGGCCGGCGCCGATGAAGCCGGTATCGGTTTCGCGCGCCAGATGCACGGTGGGTTCGGAGGCCTCTCCTGTGATGTAGGCGTCGGCCCCGGCTTCGATGGCAGCGTCCAGAAAGCCCTGGGCTGCGCCGGTGCACCAGGCGACGCGGCGAACGGGTTTGGCGGGATCGCCCACGGTCAGGGGCGCCCGGTTCAGGCGCCGGGCCACGCGCTGGGCGAGCTCGCCCAGGGTGGCCAGCCCGGGGGCGGTGCCCAGCCAGATGAGGTTGTCGGGGCCGCAGGTGCGCGGCAGGCCGTCCGCGCTGGTGTCCGGCGCCAGGCCCAGCACGCGGGCGAGCTGGGCGTTGTTGCCCAGTTGCGGGTGAGCGTCCAGCGGCAGGTGGTAGGCCAGCAGGTTGATCTCGTGGGCCAGGGCCAGCGCCAGGCGGGTGCGGCGCGGGCCGCGCACACGGGGATCTTCGTTTTTCCAGAACCAGCCGTGATGCACCAGCACGGCGTCGGCGCGGCGCTCGACGGCGGCGCGCAGCAGCGCTTCGCTGGCCGTGACCCCGGCGATAATGGAGCCTGTCCGCTCGCGTCCTTCGACTTGCAGGCCGTTGGGGCAGTAGTCCTTGAAACGCGCGGCTTGCAGGGTGTCGTCCAGCCAGGCGGCCAGTTCGCGGGTGGCGATCGTTTTCATCGTTGAGGTGTTCCAAGGGATCATGCGTCGCCTTTGGCTGATATTTGCGCAGGCCGTCACGATTTGTCTGGCCATTTTATTCGTCGTCACCACGCTGCGGCCGGACTGGCTGCGGCTGGCCGGACCGTACCGGCCTGCGCCGGCGCAGGCCGACCGCGAGCCGCCGCCACCCGCGCCCGGCCCGGGCAGTCCGGCCCTGCGGCGAGAGCCGCCGCCGGCGCGGCGCGGCGGCCTGGTGTCGTATGCCGATGCCGCGGCGCGCGCGATGCCCTGGGTGCTCAACGTGTACACCACCAAGCACGTGGATGTGCCCCTGGTGCCGCTGCCCGACGATCCCACGCTGCAGCGCCTCCTGGACCAGGTGCCGGGCATGAGCCGGCGCCGGTCCGCAGCCAGCCTGGGTTCTGGCGTGATCATGCGCAAGGACGGCTACGTGCTGACCAACTACCACGTGGTCGAGGCGGCCGATGCCATCGAAGTCGTCCTGAGCGACGGCCGCAGGACGGCAGCAAGCGTGGTGGGCTCGGACCCGGACACCGACCTGGCGGTGCTCAAGCTGGAGGGCAGGCTCAGCCGCCTGCCGGTGGCGGCGCTGGCGCCCGACAATTCGCTGCGGGTGGGCGACGTGGTGCTGGCCATCGGGGACCCGTTCGGCGTGGGCCTGACCACGACGCAAGGCATCGTCTCGGCCCTGGGCCGCAACGGGCTGGGCACCAATACTTTCGAGAACTTCATCCAGACCGACGCGGCCATCAACCCGGGCAATTCGGGCGGCGCGCTGATCGATACGCGTGGCCAGCTCGTGGGGATCAACACCGCTATCTATTCGGATACGGGCGGCTCGATGGGCATTGGTTTTGCCATACCCGTCGCGGCGGCGCGGCAGGTCATGGGCAAGATCATCCAGGCTGCCCGGAAAAAATAGCCTCCGGGGCGCTGAGTCCGGCGGTCAACTGCGCCGGCGCATGCGGCCGCCAGCATCCGGGCAGCATGCAGGCAATCTGCGCCAGGGCAACCTGCGCCCGGGCAGGCCGTCCCTTCAGTCGCGTTCGGCCAGATCGGTGGAGGGTTCTTCCCCGCGCGCCCTGGGCTGCACGAAGCGGGCAGCCAGCAGGCCCAGCTCGAAGAGCAGGCACAGCGGCACGGCCAGCATGCACATGCTGAGCATGTCGGGCGGGGTCACCACGGCGGCGATGACGAAGGCGGCCACGATCATGTAGCCGCGCATGCTGCGCAGCTTGTCCAGCTGCACGATGCCCGTCTTGACCAGCAGCACGACGATCACCGGCACCTCGAAGGTGACGCCGAAAGCCAGGAACATGGTCATGACGAAGCTGAGATAAGCCTCGATGTCTGGCGCCGGCGTGATCGAGTGCGGCGCGAAGTTGGCGATGAAATGAAAGACCGTGCGAAAGACGAAAAAGTAGCAGAACGCCATACCCAGGATGAAGAGCAGGGTGCTGGAGACGATGAGCGGCAGCGCCAAGCGCTTTTCGTGGCGGTACAGGCCGGGGGCGACGAAGGCCCAGGCCTGGTAGAGCACGACAGGCAGGGCGATCACCAGCGCGGCCATCATGGTGACCTTGACCGGCACCATGAAGGGGGTGATGACGCCGGTGGCGATCATGTGCGTGCCCTGCGGCAGCGCATTGAGCATGGGCTTGGCCAGCAGGTCGTAGATGAACGAGGCGCCGGGGTAGATGAAGAGAACGATGAACACCGCCACCACGGAAACGCCGGCCTTGATCAGGCGCGAGCGCAGCTCGATGAGGTGGGAGATGAAGCTTTCTTCTTTCTGCGGTTCTTCTTCGGGGGCAGCGGTGTTGCTCACGTGGGCGTACCCGGGGTGGCGTTGACGGGCGGCTTGGCCGGCGGCTCGGGCGGCACGGCAACCGCGGGCGTGAGGTCGGCCAGGGGCAGTTCGGCCTGGGCCGCATGGATCTGCGCCGGGACCGCGGCCGGGGTGGCAGCCTCGGCCGATGCCGGTTCATGTGCGCCGGTCTCGGGCGCAGCGAGCGCAGGCGCCGCGGTTTGGGCCACCGTCGCACCGGCTGCAACAGCACCGGCTGCCGATGCGTCGGCTGCCGCCGCTTCGGTCGGCGCGGCAATGGCGACTGCGGGATCAGCCGCTGTTGCATCAGCGGTCGCAGCACCGGCTGCCGCCGCTTCTAGAGCGGGCTGTTCGGTCAACGCGGCGTTGGGATCGACGATGCGCTTCTTGGTCTCGGCCACGGCGTCGTCGAGCTGGGCCTGCAAGGTCTGCCCGGCAGTGTGGATGGTGTTCTGGGTTTCCTGCAGCGAGGCGCGCAGCTCGCCCGCAGCGTCATCCATGCCTTGCTTGAGCTTGCGGAACTCCTCGAGCTCGACCTCGCGCTGGATATCGGCCTTGACGTCATTGACGTAACGCTGGGCGCGGCCCATCAGGTGGCCGACAGTGCGGGCCACCTTGGGCAGGCGTTCGGGGCCGATGACCACCAGCGCGACTACGCCGATGGTCGCCAGTTCGGCAAAGCTGAAGTCGAACATCAGGCCTGGGTTTTCTCTTTGGCCTCGACGTCGATGGTCTCGCCCGTGACGCTCTTTTGCGCGACCTGCTGCTGGGCCGGCTCGGCCGAGCCATCGCGCATGCCTTCCTTGAAGCCCTTGACGGCCACGCCGAGGTCGGAGCCGACGTTGCGCAGTTTCTTGGTGCCGAAGATCAAAGCCACGATCACCAGAACGATCATCCAATGCCAAATGCTGAAGCTGCCCATTTGAAGACTCCTTTAAGCGGCCGGCGTGGCCATGCGTGCCTGCCATGGGCGCGGGCCGCCGAGTATGTGGAAATGCAGATGGGCGACTTCCTGGCCACCATCCTTGCCAGCGTTGGCAACCAGGCGGAACCCACCTTCGGGCCCTGGACGGCAGCCGTTCTCGGCAGCCAACCGTGGGATCAATACCATCATTCTACCCAACCAACCGGCATCAGCGGCACTCACGTCTTCCAGTGAAACAAAGTGTTTGCGCGGAACCACCAGCAGATGCACCGGCGCGGCCGGGTTGATGTCGTGAAAGACGACGCAATCCTCGTCCTCGTGGACTTTCCGGGACGGGATTTCGCCCCTGACGATCTTGCAGAAGATACAGTTTTCGCTCATAAGGGCCTCATTAGGCGGGACGACGGGCTTTTTCTTCAAGCCCGGAAAGACCCTCGCGGCGGGCCAGTTCTGCCAGCACGTCCTCGGGGCGCAGGTTGTAGTGAGTGAGCGCAACCAGGCAATGGAACCACAGATCGGCGGTTTCGGACACGATGCGGTCGGCCTGCCCGTCCTTGGCGGCCATGACCAGTTCAGTGGCTTCCTCGCCGATTTTCTTCAGAAAGGCGTCGGGCCCCCTGGCCAGGAGCTTGGCCACGTAGGACGTCTGCGGGTCGCCGCCCTGGTCGGGACGGCGCGTGGCCAGGGTGTCGGCCAGGCGGGCCAGCAGGTCGCCGGTGGATGCGGGAGCGGTCATTTGTAGATCAGTTCGGGGTCTTTTAGCACCGGATCGACGGCGTTCCAGGCCGCCTGGTCGGCGGTGCCTTCCAGGCGGCGATAGAAGCAGCTGGCGCGGCCGGTATGGCAGGCGATGCCGCCCAGCTGTTCGACTTTGAGCAGGATGACATCGCCATCGCAGTCCAGGCCCAGTTCATGCACCTGCTGCACGTGGCCGGATTCCTCGCCCTTGCGCCACAGACGCCGGCGCGAACGCGACCAGTACACGGCGCGGCCGGTGGCGGCCGTCTCGTGCAGGGATGCGCGGTTCATCCAGGCCACCATCAGCACCTGGCCGGTGCTGGCGTCCTGGGCGATGGCGGGGATCAGGCCCTGGTCGTCGAAGGCGACCTCGGCCAGCCAGGAAGGCAGGCCGGCGTCGGCGGCTGGGGGGGCGTTGCCGTGGGTGTCGCACATGGAAGTCTCGCTCGCGGTTTTCAGAGCCGTACGGGGATGCCGCGCTCGGCCATGTACGCTTTGCACTCGCGCACGGAATGCTGGCCGAAGTGGAAGATGCTGGCCGCCAGCACGGCGCTGGCGCGGCCCAGCGTGACGCCGTCCGCCATGTGCTGCAGATTGCCTACGCCGCCGGAGGCGATCACGGGCACGGGCACGGCATCGGAGACGGCGCGCGTGAGTGCCAGGTCGAAGCCAGCCTTGGTGCCGTCGCGGTCCATGCTGGTGAGCAGGATCTCGCCTGCGCCGTAGGCGGCCATGCGGCGCGCCCAGGCTACGGCATCCAGGCCCGTGGCCTTGCGCCCGCCATGGGTGTAGACCTCCCAGCGGTCGGGCTCGCCTTCGGATGAGGCCTTGCGTGCGTCGATGGCTACCACGATGCACTGCGAACCATGGTAGCGGCTGGCCGCGCGCACCAGCTCGGGGTCGGCCACGGCGGCGCTGTTGATGCTGATCTTGTCCGCGCCGGCGTTGAGCAGGCGCTGGATGTCGGATACCTGGCGCACGCCGCCGCCCACCGTGAGCGGAATGAAGACCTGCGAGGCCACCTGTTCGATGATGGGCAGGATCAGGTCGCGGCCGTCGCTGGTGGCGGTGATATCCAGGAACTGGATTGATAATAACTTCTACTTTTCTTCCATCTGGTAGTACGGGCATATTTTCATCAAGTTC
>DAIDKG010000368.1 GCA_027450125.1 Bordetella sp.
GTTCATCATCATCACCATCAAGCGGCCCTACGAATTGCTGCACCGGCAAAACATGAAGCTGATCGCCGCCGACGATCTGCTCAATCGCCAGGCGCTGGCCATCGAATCGTCGCCCACGGCGATCCTTCTCGCAGACCGCAACGGCAATATCGAGTGGATAAACAACGCAAGCGCGAATGTCCTGAATCTGCCTGCGGGTCCGCAGGCGCGGGGGCATTCCTTGTTCGCCGCCCCGATTGTTCCCGACAGCAAGACCGGCGAAGAAATCCGCACGACCGTCGTGACCGGAGAGGCATGGCGCGGACAGATCGTCCGTACGGACGCGGCAGGAAAGCGCGGGATACATACGCTGGTGGTGTCCCCGCTGATCGGCGAGCATCGGCAGATTCTTGGTTTTGTATCGGTAGCGGAGGACGTCACCGAACGGGTGCGCGCCTCGGAATGGAACAAGCGGGTGCTCGAGACCAATATCGACGGCTTTCTGGCGGTCACGTCGGGGGGGCGCATCGTGGCGGCCAATCCCGCCTATGCCGCCATGAGCGGCTACACCATCGACGAGCTGCTGCAACTGAGCATTGAAGACCTGGACGTCTCCGAAACCTGGCTGCATCTCGAAAAAATAGTGGACGAGGGATTCGATCGCTTCGAAACCAAGCACATGACCAAGTCCGGCAAGATCCTGGAAGTGGACGTGTCGGCCAGTTTCGACTCCCAGATCGATCAGATCTTCGTATTCGTCCGGGATCTTTCCCTGATCGCGGAGGCCCGGGCCCGCCAGCGCGACCTGGAACGCCAGCTTCAGCAGGCGCAGAAGATGGAGGCGATGGGCCAGCTCACAGGCGGCATTGCCCACGACTTCAACAACATCCTCGCATCGATATTGGGTTACTCGAAGCTGGCGCTCAGCCGCCATGTACCTGATCCGAACAGCAAACTCGCCACCTACCTCCAGGAAATCGTTTCTTCCGCCATCCGGGCGCGTGATCTGATCGCAAGAATGCTGGTCTACGCGCGCCAGTCCCCCAGCAAGAAGGTCGCTGCGGTAGCGCCCGCGCAGGTGGTTCACGACGTGGTGGGCATGGTGCGGCCCTCGATTCCCGCCGGCATCCGGATCGACATCCATGTCGACGATACGCTGCACATCATGATCGACAGCGGCGAGCTGACGCAAATCCTGTTGAATCTGATCGTGAACGCGCGTGACGCCATTGGAGACCAAGGCGCCATCGCCATTCGTGTCGGTGCGCACCAGGCCCAGGGGGAAATCTGCCTGATCACTCAGAAGCGGTTCTCCGGCCGGTTCGTGGCCATCGAGGTGCAGGATTCCGGTTGCGGCATTGCGCCCAAGGACATCCCCAAGCTGTTCGAGCCATTTTTCACCACGAAAGAGGTCGGCAAAGGCACGGGCCTGGGACTGTCGATGGTTCAGGGGATAGTCCGGCGGGCGCAGGGACATGTCGTCGTCCAGTCCCAGCTGGGGCAGGGCAGCCTTTTCAGGCTGCTGTTCCCGTTTGCCCAAAAGGCGGCCAATGAACAGTGCGCGAAGGCCATGGCAAAACAGCTGCCTCGAGGACAAGGACAGATTGTCTGGGTCGTGGACGACGAACCTTCGGTCAGGCGGTATTTCGAGGATCTGCTCGCAGGCCAGGGATATCGGGTGCTGACGTTTGGCAGTCCCGACGAAGTGAGCCAGGAAATCAAGGCCCGGGGCCTCAATTGCGAACTGCTGATTACCGACAAGACCATGCCGGGCCGCAGCGGCTTTCAACTGGCCGCAGAACTGCAGGCGATCAATCCGGATCTTCCGGTCATCCTGTGCACCGGCCATGGCAGCCGGTCGGTTCATCAAGGACCTGCTCCGCGCAACATCCGGCGCGTCTTCATCAAGCCTGTCATGCCTGAAGGCATTCTGGAAGCGGTCAGCCTCCAGCTCGATGCCCGCAACCGCTAGTGTCGAGTCCCAGGAGTTCGTGCCCATGGAATTGGGTCTTCGCACGCAGGGCCGCGTTGCAAATCCTCGCAATAGCTTGGGCTAGCGCTGCGGTTTGCGCCTTGCTTGCCTTGGGGCTGGCACCAGCGCCTCCTGAAAGAATAAACGCCAAAAAATCGATTTATTCGATTTTTAATATCGATTTGATCGATTAGAATAAAAAGATACACGTGCTACCAGAAGCAACAGCGCGTAGTTCGCAGGCCCCTTCATCGCGTTGCAAAGGTCTCTACATGACTCATGACAATCTGGCTCAACTGAACAACGGGCTTCAGGCCCGGGCGACCGCATTTCAGGAAAAAAATGACTCGACGGGCGGGGGGGAGTTTCTGACGTTTCGCCTGGGTCTCGAAGAGTACGGCATCGACATTCTGAAAGTTCAGGAAATCCGATCCTACGAAACCCCCACCCGGATCGCGAGCGCTCCCGACTTCATCAACGGCGTCATCAACCTGCGGGGCATCATTGTTCCGATCATCGATCTGCGCATGATGTTCAAGATGAAAAGCGCCGATTACAACGACTTTACTGTCGTGATCGTTCTGAATCTGGATGGCGGGGTCGTCGGCGTCGTGGTGGATTCGGTCAGCGATGTAACGCAGCTGGACCCCGGGCAAATACGCCCCTCCTCGACATTCGGCCAGACTCTGGACGCTTCCTGCCTCCTGGGACTGGGCACCATCGCCGGAACCGATGCGATGCCCGACCGGATGCTCGTGCTGGTCGACATCGAGGCACTCATGCATGGGGCAGAGGCGGAAGTTTTCGACCGCGCCTCGGCGGCGCATTGATAGCCAGGAAATAGCCGGTCGAGGCGGGGCCAGGACCGGCGCTCACCACGCATTTCTCGAAGAACAATCGCGCCGCGGCACAGGCCGGATCCATCGAACTCATCGATACGGGACCGCGGACGAAACACAGGGGAAAAAGCATGAAAATTTCTACAAAGCTGAATCTGGGTTTTGCGACCGTCCTCGCCGTCGTCGCGATACTTGCGATCGTGGCGACATGGCGCATCCAGGACGTTTCCTCGGCAACGCACCTCATGGAGAGGCAGGCGGGGCTTTTGTCGCTGGCCGGGCAATGGGAAGGGGATGTGCGGGAGGACTCGACCCGCTCTTTGGCTTCGGCCTACGCGAGCGGAACCGACATGCTGGAGTTCTTCAGGAAATCGATGGCGACGACGGCGGCGTCCACCAACAAGATCCAGAAGGCCTTCCTGGAACAGGCGGATATCGAAAACAGCGAAACGCGCAAACTTGCGGAACGGATCGCAGGCATGAGAAACCGGTGGGCTGCGATACGGGACCAGATAAACAGTCTGAAATCCGCCGGGCAGGATGCCCAGGCGCGAGAGCTGGTCACCAAGCAATTCCTGCCCATCACCGACAAATATGTGCAATCGGTTCGGCAACTGCGGGATCTCCTGGTGAACGATTCGCACAGGTCCGCGACTGAAGTTCAGATTCAATTCCGGCAGCTGTTTGCCATCGGCATCGCGATGCTGGTGGTGCTTCTCTTAGTCTCGGTGCTGATCAGCTGGAATCTGTCGAGCGGTATCTCCAGGGGCATTGCCTCTGCCTGCCGGGCAGCCGATCGTATCGGCTCGGGCGATCTTTCGCATCGCCTGTCGACGCAAAGAAGGGACGAGGTCGGCCAGTTGCTGAAAGCCCTGGAGCAGATGCAGAGCAATCTGGCCCAGGTGGTCAACAGAGTGCGCCAGGGCAGCGACAGCGTCGCCTCGGCCAGTTCGCAAATCGCGCAGGGAAACCAGGATCTCTCGGCGCGCACCGAGAGCCAGGCCAGCGCGCTGGAAGAGACCGCGGCGTCAATGGAAGAGTTGGGCTCCACGGTCGGCCAGAACGCGGAAAACGCGCGCCAGGCAAATCAGCTCGCGCAAAGCGCGTCCCTGGTTGCCCAGGAGGGAGGGCAGGTTGTGATGCAAGTCGTGGACACGATGCGCGGCATCAGCGACAGCTCCAAGCGCATCGCGGAGATCATCGCGGTTATCGACGGGATTGCATTCCAGACAAACATCCTGGCGCTCAACGCTGCGGTGGAAGCCGCCCGAGCGGGCGAGCAAGGGCGCGGATTTGCCGTGGTTGCCGGAGAAGTGCGCACCCTGGCCCAGCGTAGCGCCGATGCCGCAAAGGAAATCAAGACCTTGATCACCGACAGCGTAAGCCGTGTCGAAGAAGGCACTACGCAGGTGGACCAAGCCGGATTGAAAATGACGGAGATCGTCACCAGCATACGCCGCGTCACCGACATCATGGGTGAAATCAGCGCGGCCAGTGCGGAGCAAAGCGCCGGCGTGGGACAAGTGGGCGATGCCGTGAATCAGATGGACGAGGCAACGCAGCACAATGCGGCGCTGGTCGAGGAAATGGCTGCCGCGGCCACGACGCTTCGGGACCAGGCTCACGATCTGGCAAATGCCGTCTCCGTCTTCAAGCTCGGGACGGGCGCTCCCGCCCTGGCGTCCGCTCGCGCTTTCGACGAACAGTCCATGCTGAAGCTTTCCCTCGCGCCGGCGGGCTGAAAGGCCCTGGCCCGGCACGCGGCGGCTGCGCGGACAAGCCGGCTCTTACCGTGCCAGGCCGCGGCGCCGGGAAAAATCGGCGCCCATGCGCATGGGCGCCGGGCCGTCTTCACTCGCGCTGCCGTGCGCTCAGCGCGCGTTGGCGTTCCTGCGATGCCAGACGCGGCATCATCCGCTGCAGAATGCCGTCGCGCAGTATGTAATGATGGAACAGCGCGGCGCATGCATGGACGGACGCGATCGCCATGATCGACCAGGCGGCAAAGTCGTGCAGGTTGTCCAGCAACTCGTGCGTGGCATGCGAGAACGGCCCGAAGGGCGAGGCGATGGCCAGGCCGAAGAAGCTCAGCGGGCTATGGCCGGACCAGCGTAGCATGAAGCCCAGCACGACGACCGCCACCAGCAGCAAATACAGCAGATGATGCGCCGCCCTGGCAGCCAGGTCCGGCAGGCTCGTCCCGTGCTCCAGGCGCCGGCCCGCCGTCGTGCGCCATAGCAGCCGCGCCAGGAGCACAGCGGCCAGCACGATGCCGAACGATGTATGCGTGGCGATGATGACGTGCCGTTCGGGCTTGGGGAAGAAATCCCAGATCATGGCGAGCGTGAACTGGAACAGCACGAGCGCCGCGGTGAGCCAGTGCAGGACGATCGTCAGGCGGTCATAGGAAGAGCTTTGGCGGGTATTCATGGTTATCCCTCGTGTCTTTGCCGGGTCGGCATGGCGTGCGCGGATTCCGGAAATTCCTCCGGCTGCGGGTCCGTTCCGGATTTGCCTGGCAGCGATTCTGC
This sequence comes from Bordetella sp., assembly GCA_027450125.1. Classification (GTDB taxonomy): domain Bacteria; phylum Pseudomonadota; class Gammaproteobacteria; order Burkholderiales; family Burkholderiaceae_B; genus Bordetella. The sequence goes on from DAIDKG010000368.1 coordinate 5,322, forward strand.
ATGGCCTAGATTAAGAGAGTCTTAAGCGGCGCCTTTTCTTGCGCGCGCTTGTCAATCGATGCGAATCCCTAGGCTTGCCTGGCTGTTCGTTCAGAATTCAGTCAGCGTGTGTGCGGCAAGCTGCGCAATTAGTGTCGAGTCCCAGAAGTTCGTGCCCGACATGACATCGATGGATTCGTGCGCGGGGCAAGGCGCA
>DAIDKG010000369.1 GCA_027450125.1 Bordetella sp.
CCATCGACGACTTCGGCACGGGCTATTCGTCCCTGAGCCATCTGCATTGCTTTCCCGTCGGGGAGCTGAAGATCGACAAGCGTCTGGTTCAGGGCATCGGGCTCAGCAGCATGGCCGAATCTTTGGCGCAAGCAGTCGCGAACCTCGGCAACGCGCTCAAGCTCGCCATCGTGGCGGAAGGCGTGGAGACGCAGGCGCAGCGCGACTTCCTGAGCCGCCACGGCTGCATGATCTACCAGGGATACCTGTATTCGCCGCCGCTGGCCGGTTTCGATTTTGCGCTGTGGGCCACCGCCCGCATGCGCGCCTGAGAGAAAGCGCCGACAAACCGATCGCAGGTCAGGCGAGACTCAAAGATAGAGGCCGTCGAGCGACAGCCGGGAATCGCAACCGGGGAACAGGGCATGCAGCTTCTCATGCGCCGGAAACTCGCCCCGTTCGACGCACTCTGCGACTTGCAGCAGGGAACCGAGCCAGCCGCTGCGGACCAGGATGGCCTGCCGGATTGCCGGGTTCACGGCGACGCTGGCGATGAAGCTTTCCGAATCCATGCCCTGCGGAATGTGCGCGAGCGACAGCAGCGCGGAAAGATAGGCTTCCTGCTGCAGGCGTTCGTCCTCGGGGGCGACCCGCTGCGCCAGACGCTCCATGAAGTCCGCGCGGTGCATGACCAGTTGCGCGAGCGGGTCCGCCTTGTTCTCGGAATCGGAGCCATACAGCATGAAACAGCACCAGCGGGCCAATTGCTTGAGCCCGACCAGCGCGAGCGCCTGCCGGATCGTGGCGATCTCGGATACGCGCGTGCGCCAGCGGGTGCTGTTGTTGGCCAGGCGCAGCATTTGCACCGTCAGCGAGGGCGCTGCCTTGAGCGCACGCTCGATGTCGTCCATGTTCGCCTCGTGCAGGACCAGATCGAGCACGCCCAGCAGCGCAACGGAATTCACGGGCGGGGCGCTGCCCCTGACCAGTTGCGGCCGGGTGAAATAGAAGCCCTGGAACAGATCGCAGCCGATATCCATCGCCCGCTCGTAGTCTTCGCGCGTCTCGACCTTCTCGGCCAGCACCTTGACGCCTGCCGCATGCGAGGCGGCCGTGATCTGCGCCACCATCTGCGGGCCGACGAAAGGCCAGTCGATCTTGACCAGATCGACGCAGGACAGGAAAGCCTGGATTTCCGGGGTGAGTTCCCGCACGTCGTCCAGCGCAATGCGAAATCCGCTCTGACGCAACGCGCTGCAGCGCTGCGCGAGCGCCTCGTCCAGCTCGGTGTCCTCGAGGATCTCCAGCACCATCTGCTGCGCCGGCAGGATGTCGACAATGTCCGAAACCAGGAACTCGCTGGAGCAGTTCAGGAATCCGTCGTCCTCGCCCAGCACATTGTCCACGCCGATCATGCCCAGCATGTTCTGCACGACGGTCAGCGTGCAGGCAAAATCGTCGTCGATCTCGGCCACGTCCAGGTGGCGACCGCGAAACAGCAATTCATGGCCCACGCAGATGCCCTGCCGATTCACGATCGACTGACGGGCAAGAAGAACTTCGGCGTTTTCTTCAATGGTCATCTGCCGGCCTGTTTCGAAGCTGCCACGGATTATGGTGCGAGGGAGGGGACTCGAACCCCTACACCTGTTACGGCGTCAGGACCTAAACCTGGTGCGTCTACCAATTTCGCCACCCTCGCAAAGGCCAAGCCCGGCATTGTAGCTTGCTTGTTAAAATCCCGCCCCATGAATTCCCGACTGGATCTCCTGCATCCCTACCCCTTCCAGAAACTGCGCGCCCTGCTGAGCAAGGCCGGCGTGCCGCCGCAGGATCTCGCGCCCATCAATATGTCGATAGGCGAGCCGCGGCATGCCGCTCCGCAGTGCGTGCTGAGCGCGCTGCGCGACAATCTGCAAGGCCTGTCCATCTACCCGGCCACCCAGGGCGACGCTACGCTGCGCCAGGCCATTGCGCAATGGCTGGCGCGCCGCTATGGCATCCCGACTCCCGACGCCGACACGCAGGTGCTGCCGGTGCTGGGTTCGCGGGAGGCGCTGTTCGCCTTTGCGCAGGTGGTGCTGGACCCGACCGGCGGCGGCAAGGTGGTATGCCCCAACCCCTTCTATCAGATCTACGAAGGTGCCACGCTTCTGGCCGGAGGCGAGCCTTACTACGTGAATGCCGACCCGGCCCGCAATTTCGGCTGCGACTGGCAGGCCGTGCCCGATGCCGTCTGGCGCGAGACGAAACTGGTTTTCGTCTGTTCGCCCGGCAACCCGGCTGGCAACGTCATGTCGCTCGAAGACTGGCGCCAGCTGTTCGAGCTTTCCGAGCGTCACGGCTTCACGATCGCCTCGGACGAGTGCTATTCCGAAATCTATCTGGACGAAGCGACTCCGCCCCTGGGCGCCCTGCAGGCGGCGCACGAACTGGGCCGCGACTTTGCCCGCCTGATGGTGTTCTCGAGCCTGTCCAAGCGTTCCAACGTGCCCGGACTGCGCTCGGGATTCGTGGCGGGCGACGCCGCGCTCATCGCCCCTTTCCTGCGCTACCGTACCTACCACGGCAGCGCCAT
>DAIDKG010000370.1 GCA_027450125.1 Bordetella sp.
AAGGCGCACGAGATCCAGGGTTGCTACGCGCTGCGCAACAGCTTCAACCGCGTGGGCCAGGACCACGTCATCCTGGTGCGGCTGGCCTCCACCGCGGTGGCCACGGCGATGCTGGGCGGCAACCGGGACCAGATCATTACCGCCATTTCGCACAGCTGGATCGACAACGGTTCACTGCGCACCTACCGTCACGCCCCCAATACCGGCCCGCGCAAGAGCTGGGCCGCGGGCGACGCCTGCCGCCGTGCCGTCATCCACGCCATCAACACGGTGTAGCGCGGCGTGGTGGGCTATCCGTCGGCACTGAGCGCGACGACCTGGGGTTACTACGACGTGGCATTCCAGGGCCGGGCGTTCGAGTTCGAGCGGCCGTTCGGCAGCTACGTCATGGAGAACGTGCTGTTCAAGCTCAGCTTTCCGGCCGAGTTCCATGCGCAGACCGCAGTGGAGTGTGCCATGCAGCTGCATCCGCAGGTGGCCGGCCGGCTCGGTGAGGTCGAAAAGGTGGCGATCGAAACCCAGCAGGCGGGCATGCGCATCATCGACAAGAACGGCCCACTGGCCAACTACGCCGACCGTGACCACTGCATCCAGTACATGGTGGTGGTACCGCTCATCTTTGGCCGCCTGACCGCGGACGATTACGGCGACGAGGTGGCCGCCGATCCACGCATTGACGCGCTGCGCGAAAAGACGGTGGTCAGCGAGAATCCGCAGTTCACCAGGGACTATTTCGATCCGGACAAGCGCTACATCGGCAATTCGGTGCAGGTGTTCTTCAGGGACGGCAGCAGTACTGACAAGATCACCATCGATTATCCGATCGGCCATCGCAGGCGCCGCATCGAGGGCATCCCGGTGCTGCTCGGGAAATTCGAGGCTGCGATGCGTGGCCATCTGCCGGCACACAGGGTCATGCGCATCCTCGAGCTTGCCCATGATCCGGCGAAGCTGGATTCCCTGCCGGTCGAGCCATTCCTCGGCCTCTTCACGCTCTGAACACCCCAGCAGGGCAAGCCTCGCCGAAACCGTGTACTCAGCCGTCGAGAGGAATCGTTGCGGGGGATTTTTGTGTTAGAATTTCGTAAAGCCGAATCGGTCGGTTTGATCGTGCAAAGTCGGCGTATTCAAATCCAGATGCGCTTTATTCAATATCGAAAGGGAGAGACCTGATGAAGCACAAGGGCCTTTATTTCATGGTTGCCCTGGCCTTGGCCGGTGCTGGTGCGGTTCATGCGCAGGACAGCACGGCGAGCACGGGCAGCAGCGACAGCGCAGCGGCGCCGGCGTGGCCGAACGGCTTCGACGATCGTTGGTACATTGCGCCGACCATCGGCGGCTACTACAACGACACCGACCGCAATACGCACAGCCGTCAGTTCTACTATGGCCTGGGCGTGGGCAAGTTCTTCACGCCGAACCTGTCGCTGGACCTGTTTGCGGACCGCACGAAGCGCAAGGCTGACCACGGCGGTACCTGGGCGAGCAACACGGTGGGTGTTGCCGCGCGTTACTACTACGGCAGCAATGGGTGGCGTCCGTACCTGCTGGGCGGCGTGATGGGCAGCTACCACAAGAACGCGATGGACAGCGGCTGGGCCCCGGCGGCCGAGCTGGGTCTGGGCCTGTCGAAGGCGATCGCGGAGAGCTCGGACATCCGCGTGGAAGGCGGCTACCGCTATGACTGGGACAACAAGAGCCAGCCGACCAAGAGCGGCTACGGCGACTGGTTCCTGGGCCTGAGCATCGTGTCGCGCTTCGGCGCGGTGCCGGCGGCGCCTGCGCCGGCTCCGGTTGCGCCGGCGCCCGCGCCTGCGCCGGCCCCGGTGCAGGAAGCGCCGGCCCCGCAGAAGGTGGTGATCGACCTGCGTGGCGTGAACTTCAAGTTCGACTTCCCGAAGAAGGGCCAGGTGCACGCGTCGGAAATCGGCAAGGCGCTGGCGGTGCCGACGTCGGATTCGATCGCGATCCTGGACCAGGCGGTGGACACGCTGAAGCGTTACCCGGATGTGCACGTGACGGTGGCGGGTTACACGGACAGCAAGGGCACCGAGGCATACAACCAGGCGCTGTCGGAGCGTCGTGCGCAGATCGTGTACGACTACCTGACCAGCCACGGTATCGATGCGAGCCGTCTGGAAGGCCCGATCGGCCACGGCGAGAACGACCCGATCGGCGATAACAGCACCGACGCGGGCCGCGCGCAGAACCGCCGCGTGGAGCTGCAGGTCCAGCAGTAACCGGACTGGTTGCAGTGTCACAAAAGCCCGGCGAAAGCCGGGCTTTTTTTATGAGCGGCAAGCGCGTCACGGCTACCCGCTCGATTCATGCGATCAGGGATGATGGCAACAGGGATTGCCCCGACTTCAGCCAGGCCTGTGCGATGACCCGTGCGCGACTACCCCGACCATCAGCCGGCAAACGTCATGGCGTGGCCCGCGCGCTAAGCAAGCTGGGCGTGTGTTCGCGCAGCCAGGCGGAGGCCGCGGTGCGCGCGGGGCGTGTCGCCGTGGATGGGCGCCCGGTGCGCGATCCTGAGCATCCGGTCGAGACGGAGCGTCAGACGATCAGCCTGGACGGCGCAGCCGTGGTGGCGGTCCAGCGCGTCTATCTCGCACTCAACAAGCCCCGTGGCGTTGTAGTCAGTGCGGCGGATGAACATGGCCGCGATACCGTCTACGGCCTGCTGCAGGATGCCGGGCTGCCTTGGCTGGG
>DAIDKG010000371.1 GCA_027450125.1 Bordetella sp.
CGGGGACAGCTGTCCGCATGGAAGGAATGGGTGGTAATACTGCGCTGTGAGGTGAGAGGAAGAAGTTTTTCAAGCCGGTGTCTTTGTCGATGGTGAACTTGGCTTTGGAAGTTTGTTTCCCTCCTTGAGATGGCGGCAGCCCCTTGACCGGCGTGATCGGCACGGGCAGCGACCGGGCATCGCCGCTCGCAAGATACTGCGCAAAAGCGCGGCCCATGGCGGTCTGCAGGCCCACGCCACGCCCCTGGCAACCGACGTCGATCAGCAGGCCGGGCGCCGGCTCGTGCAGATGCGGCAGGTAGTCGCGCGTGATGGCCACCCGGCCACACCAGCGGTGTTCGATGGGCTGGCCCGCAGCCTGAGGAAACATCTTCACCAGCACGCGCTCCAGGTGCGCCCAGTCCGAAGGCCCCCTAGGCTCACGGAAAGGCCCGCGGCCGCCCATCAGCAGGCGCCCCTCGTGATCGAGCCGGAAGTACAGCAGCAGGTTGCGCGTGTCGGACACGACATGCCCCTGCGCAAGAATGGTGTCGCGGATCGCGGGAGGCAGAGGCCGAGTGGCCACCTGGTAGGTGCAGGCGTCGATGATGGATTCCTGCAGCCCAGGCCAGAGTTTGCCGACGTAGGCGTTGGCGCACATCACCACGCGATCGGCAGTGACCTGTGCGCCGCCGGCGGTGCGGGCCACCCAATGCGAAGCCTCGCGGCTCAGCGCGATCACCGGACTGTCGGTATGAATGCGCGCCCCCGCTGCCAGGGCGGCTCGGGCAAGGCCGCGCACATACGACAAGGGCTGAATGCCGCCGGCGCGCGTATCGACCCAGCCGCCCTGATAGCGGTCGGTGCCTATCAGCGCCTGCGCACCGGCGCGATCCAGCACCTGGACCCGAACGCCCAGGCGCTCCCATTGCCGGGCGCGCTTTTCGGTCAGCTTCACCGCATCGGCGGTGTGCGCCCCCTGGATCCATCCGGCGCGGCGGCGCGGCACGTCCATGCCGTGCCTGTCGATCAGGTCGAACGCCGCATCGGCCGTGCCTGCGGCAAACTGCACCAAGTGCGCGCCGCGCTCGGGGCCGTACAGCTCCATCAGCTCGTCCGGATCGTATTTCAAACCGGGTATGACCTGCCCGCCGTTACGGCCCGAGCCGCCGAAGCCGATCTCCCGCGCCTCCAGCACCAGGACATTCGTGCCCTGTTCGGCCAGATGCAAGGCGGTGCTCAGGCCGGCATAGCCCGCGCCGACCACGAGCACGTCCGTCTTGACGGATTCGGCCAAGGGCTGCGTCTGCGGCGCGGGGGCGGCCGTAGCCGCCCAGAGCGATTTCGACAGGGGAAACGAAGCGTCCAGCGCCATGGCGCCTCCTTACATGGGATGCAGCACGCGGCGCAGGAAATCCTGGGTGCGGGCATGCTGCGGGTGGTTCAGGACTTCGCGGGCGGGACCTTGCTCGACGACCACGCCGCCATCGCAGAACAGGACCCGGTCGGCCACCTCGCGGGCGAAACCTATTTCATGCGTGACGACCATCATGGTCATGCCGGCGTCGGCCAGCTGGCGCATTACGCCCAGCACATCGCCCACCAGTTCGGGATCGAGGGCCGATGTGGGTTCGTCGAACAGAATGGCCTTGGGCTGCATGGCCAGGGCGCGCGCGATGGCCACGCGCTGCTGCTGGCCGCCCGACAGCTGCCCGGGATGGACATCGACCTTGTCCGCCAGTCCCACCTTGGCCAGCAGCTCGCGCCCGCGCTCGATGACCTGGGCGCGCGGCTCCTTCTTGACGTAGATCGGCGCCTCGATGACGTTTTCCAGGGCCGTGCGGTGCGGAAACAGGTTAAAGCGCTGGAACACCATCGCCACCTGGGTGCGGATCGATACGATGGACGGCGCGTCGCAATCGACCTTGGTGCCGTCGACGAAGATCTCACCCTGGTTGTATCGCTCCAGGCCGTTGACGCAACGCAGGAGCGTGGACTTGCCCGACCCGGAAGGTCCGATCACGCACACCACTTCGCCGCGCTCGACCTTGGCGTCGATGCCCTTGAGGACTTCGAGCTTGCCGAAGCGCTTGTGCACGCCTTGCAGCAGGATCATGGATTCGCTCATCTGCGCGCCCCCTGTTTTTCAAAGTGACGCACGATGAGAATGAGCGGTACGCACATGATGAGATACAGCATGGCCACCAGATTGAATACCGTGGCGTTGTTGAAGGTGGACACCGCGATCAGCTTGCCCTGCAGCGCCAGCTCGGCCACCGTGATGGTCGAGGCCTGCGACGAATCCTTGAGCATCATGATCATGATGTTGCCGTAGGGCGGCAGCACGATCCTGAAGGCCTGCGGCAGGATCACCCGGCGCATGGTCAGCCACCAGCCCATGCCCATGGACATGGCAGCCTCGATCTGCCCGTGGTCTATGGCATGGATGGCCGCGCGGAAATTCTCGGCCTGATAGGCCGAATACGCGATGCCCAGACCGATGATGGCGGCCTGCAGGGCCGTAAGCTCGATGCCGACATCGGGCATCACGAAGTAGATGTAGAACAGCAGGACGATGATGGGAATGCCGCGCAGCACGTTGATGACCCCTGCGCTGATCTTGACCAGCCAGGGCCAGTTGGAGACCCGCATCAAGGCCCATACCAGGCCCAGCAGCGTCGAGAACACCAGGGAACCCAGCGTCACCGCGATGGTGAGCCTGACCCCCTGGAGCAGTATGGGCAGGTACTCTGCCGCATTGTGGAGAAACTCCATCATCTTGCGCCGCCGGACTTAATCCAGGCCCCATTTCTTGAGTATGGCCGGGATGGTGCCGTTGGCCTGCAGCTTGGCAAGCGAGGGATTGATCGAGGCCAGCAGCGCGGTGTCGTCCTTGCGAGTGGCGATGGCAACGCCATTGACGACGACCGGCTTGTAGGCGCGATCCATCTTCAGCTTGGGAAACTTGCCCTGCCCGATCGCGTAGGCGGCGATGGGAAAGTCCAGGAAGCCTGCCTGGATGCGGCCGGCGTTGATGTCGGCCATGAGGTCGGTCGTGGTGTCGTAGAGCTTGACCTCCTTGAACATGCCGCTGTCCTGGACGGGCTTGACGAAGGCCGTGCCCACTTCCACGCCGACCGTCATGCCCTTCATGTCGGCAAAGCTCTTGTACGCCTTGTCGTCCGTCTTGGGCACCACCAGGCCTTCGCCGTAGGAATAGACAGGATTGGAGAAGCTGATCACCTTCTTGCGCTCGGCGGTGGCGAACATGGCGGCCGAGATGATGTCGATGCGCTTGGTCGTCAGGGAAGAGATCAGGCTCGAGAACGGCATGGCCTCTATCTTGGGCGTGAACCCGGCATCCTTGCCGACGGCATCGATGATGTCGACCATCACGCCCTGGATGGTGTTGGTCTTGGCGTCCAGGAAGGTGAATGGACTGCCCGTGGGCGTGGAGCCCACCTTCAGCGTTTGCTGCGCGCCGGCAGCGCCTGCGGTCAGGGCTGCGGCGGTCATCACGGCTGCGATCGTCAGGAACTTGAGCTTCATGTCTATCCTTTGGTGGTTGGATGGAAATGCAAAAAACCCGGCCCCGATCAGGGTCGAGACGTGCTTGCGCCGGGCATCGGACGGCCGATGGCCCAGATCACTTCGGTTTCGGTCATGCCCGGATTGCGCCAACGGCGCCGCTCGCTGCCGGCATAGCAGAAGCTGTCGCCCGCCTTGAGCAGCACCACGCGCTGATCGAGCCAAAGCTCGAGTTCGCCGCTCAGCACCACGCCGATCTGTTCATCGCTATCGGTGACGAACAGATCATCGCCGCTGGATCCGCCGGGCGCCAGCACGGCACGGCACAGATCCAGCCGGCGCGATGCCGGCGGGCTGAACATCTCCTTGTAGACCCCGCGCTCGGGACTGTCGATGCGGCGATGTTCGCCGGCGCGGCGCACCTGCCCGCCGGCATCGCCCTCGCCGGGCCCGGCATCGCGCAGCAGGCGTCCGACCGGCACGCCGTATTCACGGGCCAGCGCCTGCAGCACCTTGACCGAGGGGGAGCTCAGGCCGCGTTCGACCTGGCTCAGCAGCCCCAGTGACATGCCGCACGTTCGCGCCACGTCGGCCAGCGAACGACGCCGCTGCTTGCGCAACTGGCGCAACTGCTCTCCGAGCCAGAGATCGACCAGGCTTTTGGCATGCACCGGAGCATCGGATTTTGCGGACACGGCGAGATGAAAATTTCACAGATATGGAATTTTCAATCCTAGATGAACGCGCGGCGCCACAACAAGCCGGGAAAATCCCTAGGACCCGCCGACATTAGAAGACGCCCT
>DAIDKG010000372.1 GCA_027450125.1 Bordetella sp.
TGGACGCTGTCGGTCAACGTCAGCGCGCAGGAATTCCGCCACCCCGGCTTCGTGCGCCAGGTGCTGGGTGTGCTGGAAGACACCGGCGCGGACCCGCGCCGCCTGAAACTGGAACTGACCGAAAGCACGCTGCTGCATGAGATCGAGGACAGCATCTCCCGCATGCAGGTCTTGCGCGATCGGGGCGTGGGCCTGTCGCTGGACGATTTCGGCACGGGCTATTCTTCGCTGGCCTATCTCAAGCGCCTGCCCATCCAGCAGCTCAAGATCGATCAGAGTTTCGTGCGCGACGTGCTGACCGATCCCAACGACGCCGCCATCGCCTGCACCGTGGTGGCGCTGGCGCGCAGCCTGGGCCTGGACGTGGTGGCCGAGGGCGTCGAAAACGAAGGCCAGCTCGAATTCCTGCTGGCCAATGGCTGCAAGCGGTTCCAGGGCTATCTGTTCGGGCGGCCGGGTCCCGAGCAGGCGCTATTGTAAAAAATGCACTTGCTGCGGCTGATGTACCGCGCGCCTGCGGCTACAATGCCGGCCTCGCGCCCCCGTAGCTCAGTGGATAGAGCGATCCCCTCCTAAGGGATAGGTCGCAGGTCCGATTCCTGCCGGGGGCGCCATCGCCGGGGGCGATACAGCAGATGGCGCCGAAGCCAGCCGCTAGTCCTGTCCGAATACTCGGTTGATGGCATCGCTCAGCGCGTTCTGCAAGGGGTTCCCCCGCGTCCATTTGTTCTCGATGTCCGAGCTGCCGCATTGCAGGCAGTGGGTCGGCTCGATCGGCGTGTCCTCGTGCTGGGGGATGGACTTTTGCCAGCCGCAGCTGTGGCAAGTGGTGTGCAGGCTCATGCTTTCCATGGAATATTCCTCGCGCCGGGACGTAGCTTCGAATTTACTTGAATAGCCAGGTCTGCGGCCTGCGCAGGATCCGGCCTGGAAAGGTTATCCTGCCGCCATGTCCGCAGCCCATGAAATCCCGGACCGCCGCATGGCGACACTGCCGCAGATTGCGGCGCTGCCCGCGGCGGACACGCTCGTGCTCACCGTCAACAATCGCCTGGCACGCCGCCTCGTGCTGGATCTGGCGTCGCATCTGCGACGCGAGCGCCAGGTCAGCGAACTGCCCCGCGTGCTGCCGCTTTCGGCCTGGCTGGGCGCGGCGGCGGACGAATTGGCTTTTGCGCTGCGCGCCGATCGCGCCGATACCATGCCCGCACATCGCCTGGATGCCTTCGCCGCGCAATTGCTGTGGGTCCGTGCCATCGCGGCGCACGAAGACGGCAGGCCCCTGCTCGACACCGCCCAGGCGGCGCGCCTGGCGGCAGATGCCGACACGCTGGCCTCGGAGTGGCGGCTCGATGTCCCGTCGGGCGCCGATACCGAGGAATACCGCAGCTATGCGCGCTGGCGCGCCCGCTATTGCGAGGCATTGCGCGACATCGACGCCGAGGACGCCAATCGGCTGCATGAGCGCGTGCTGCTGGCCGTGCAACGGGGCTGCCTCGCCATGCCCGGGCACATCGTGCTGGCGGGCTTTTCCGACGAGTCGCCGCGTTTCGCGCAATTGCTGCGCGCCATGCGGGACCGGGGCGCGACGCTGCGCTGGCTGGCGGGCGAGCAGCGCGCCCAAGGCTCGCGGGGCAGGTATGCGGCGCACGACCATGCCGACGAATGGCGCGCCGCCGCGGCATGGGCGGCGCAGCGCCTGGCGGAAAACCCGGCCGGCCGCTATGCCATCGTCTCGACGCGGCTCGAGGATGAAGCGCCCCACGCGCGCCGCATATTGGGACGGGCGCTGGCAGCCGGCGGCCATGCCTACAACGTTGCCGTGGGCCGGCCTTTGTCCGAGTGGCCGGTGGTGCGCGCGGCATTGGCCTGGTTGCAGGCGCTGGCGCGCATGGCCCAGGACGGCCGTGCCGAAGTGGCCGTCCTGGGCGCGGCCTTGTTGGCCGGGCACTGCGCAGGCGACCTGCAGGATGCCGCGCGCCATGCGGCGCTCGATGCGCGCTGGCGTCGCGACGGCGTACTGCATTGCACGCAGGATCGCTGGCTGCGCGCCCTGGAGGGCAGCGCGCTGGCTCAGGGTTGGGCGCGGGCCATGCAGGCGTGGCAGGATCTGGCCGGGAGCGGTCCGGCGACGGCCGATGCCTGGGTGCCGGCAATGCGCGGCGCCCTGGGCGCCCTGGGTTTTCCCGGCGAGGGCAGGCTCGACAGCGTGGCGTACCAGGCCGTCGGCGCCTGGAGCGAACTCTTCGGCCGCTTCGGCGCGCTGGCGCCGGTGGCGGGCAGCCTCGATGGCCCGGCCGCGGTGCGCTTGCTTGAGCTTGCGGCACAAGCCACGGCCTTCCAGCCGCAGCGCGATCCGCAGGCGCGCCTGGACGTGCTGGGCCTGCTGGAGGCCGAAGGCGGCTCCTGGGACGGCATGTGGATGCTGGGCTTGACCGACGACGTGCTACCCGCTTCGCCCAAGCCCAACCCGCTTTTGCCCTTGACGGTGCTGCGTGCCGCCGGCGCGCCGCGGGCCACGCCGGAACGCGAGCGGCAATGGGCCGAAGCGTTGTTCGATGCCCTGTGCACCTGTGCTGCGGAAATTGTCGTCAGCCACGCGCTCCATGAGGGCGAAAGCGAATTGCGGCCTTCGCCGCCGATCGCCGCTTTGCCGCAAACGGATTGGCGCATGCCCGATGCCCCGGTCGCCGCGATGTGGCCGCAGCAGCAGTTGGACGATGGGCGCGGTCCGCCTTTGCCCGTCCACGATTCCGCTGCCGGCCAGGCCGCGGCAGGTTCCACGGGGGGCCTGGACGTGCTCGATACGCAGGCGCGCAACCCCCTGTGGGCCTTCGCGCGGCATCGCCTGGGCGCGCGCATGCTCGATGATTACGCGCTCTTGTCGTCGGCCAGCAAGCGCGGCCAGTTCCTGCATGGCGCGCTCGAACAGGTCTGGCGCATGCTGCCGGACCAGGAGCGGCTGCATGAGGCCATGGCCGGGCAGCGCCTGGACGCATTGCTGGATGCCGCCATCGCGCAGGCCGCGCATGCGCATCTGGCCGACTACGATGCAACCCTGCGCGAGCTCGAGTGCCAGCGCGCCCGTGCGATATTGCACCAATGGTTCGATCTCGAAGCGCGGCGCACGCCTTTCTGCGTCGACCAGGTCGAACAGCAGCACGCGTGGGCGCGCGGCGCCTTGCGGCTGAGCGTGCGGCTGGACCGCATCGATCGACTGCTCGCGGACGGCCGGGCCGTCATCGTGGACTACAAGACAGGCATGTCGCCCGGCCGGCCCGAATCGGACTGGTCGCGCGCGCGACCGGTCAATCTGCAATTGCCTTTCTACGCCGCGGTGCTGGCGGGCGAAGAACCGGACCTGGGCGTTGCCGCCCTGATGCTGGCGCAGATCCATGCCCGGCAGGTCGGCGCGCAGGGCCTGGCCGACGACAACGCCGAACTCGGCCTGGATGGCATCCGGGCCATCGCCGAGAGCAAGGAGTTCGAGGGCCGCGCGTGGAGCGACGTATTGGCGGGCTGGCGCTCGGCCATCGAGGGCCTGGCGGACGAGTACGCCTCGGGCTATGCCGCCAATGTCACGGTCAACCCCAGGGATCTGGACTACTGCGACGCCATGCCTTTTCTGCGCCTGGGCCTGGAGGGCGCGGAGCTGGACGACGCGGACGAGGACGGGGAGGCGGCATGAGCAGTCCGGACCGCCAGCCTTCGGACCATGCCGCGCGCCTGTGCGCGCTGGACCCCGCCGCTTCATTCCTGGTGCAGGCCCCGGCCGGCTCGGGCAAGACCGAGCTGCTGACCGATCGCATCCTGGCGCTTCTGGCCACGGTATCGCGGCCCGAGGAAATCGTGGCCATTACTTTCACGCGCAAGGCCGCATCCGAAATGCATGCGCGTGTGCTGGGCAAACTGGGCGAGGCGCTGGGCCCGGCACCCGAAAGCGAGCATGCCCGCCGCAGCTGGGAACTGGCCCGCGCGGCGCTGGCGCGCGACGCCGAACTGGGTTGGCAACTACTGCACCATCCTGCGCGCCTGGCCATACGCACCATCGATTCGTTCTGCGCCTCGCTTGTGCGCGGCATGCCGTGCCTGTCCGGGCTGGGCGGCATGCCCGAGCTGGCGAGCGATCCCGAGGCGCACTATGCCGCGGCAGCGCGCGCCACGCTGGCTTATGCCGATGTGTCGGATGAAGTCAGGACCTTGGTCCGCCACATGGATGTCGACGTCAATGCCGCTGGTGCCGCCATTGCGGACATGCTGGCGCAGCGCGACCAATGGATGCCGCTGCTCGGCCGGCACGGTGCCGATCGCGAGACGCTTGAACGCATGCTGGCCGACGCGGTGGCCCAGGACATGCAGGCTGCGGCGCGTGCCATGCCCGCGGGTTGGCAGGCCGCCCTGCAGGCGCCGGCCCGTCTGGCAGCGGCCGCGCTGGACGAGGGCGCGGGCGTCAACCCGCTCGCTGCGCTGCGCGATTGGCAGGACGAGCTCGCCGGCGAGGCCGTGCGGCTGCCGCAATGGCAGGCGTTGGCCCATCTGCTGCTGACCCAGAACGGCGGGCTGCGCAGCGCCAAGGGCGTCAACAAGAACCTGGGCTTTCCCGCCGGCAGCAAGCACAAGGAACCCTTCACGCAATGGCTGGACGGCGCCTTGCCCGACGCATCGCGCTGGACGGGCCGGCTGCATGCCCTGCGCGCCGCGCCGCCCGCGCGCTTCACCGACGAGCAGTGGCGCGTGCTGGGCGCCCAGATCCTGACGCTGCAGCTGGCGGTAGTGCAATTACACCAGCGTTTCGCCGAAACGGTCGAGGTCGATTTCATCGAGATCGCCCAGCGCGCTCAGCAGGCGCTGGGCTCGGCGGACGATCCGGGCGAGCTGCTGCTCAAGCTCGATGCATCGATCCGCCATCTGCTCGTCGACGAATTCCAGGACACCAGCCTGACGCAGATCCGCTTGCTGGAAACCCTGACTGCGGGATGGCAGCCCGGAGACGGCCGCACGCTCTTCCTGGTGGGCGATCCCATGCAGTCGATCTACCGGTTCCGCAAGGCCGAGGTGGGCCTGTTCCTGGACGCGGCCGAGCAGGGCATAGGTGAGATAGCGCCGCAATTCCTGAACCTCACCGACAACTTCCGGTCGCAGGCCGGCGTGGTCGATTGGGTGAACGCGACCTTTCAAGACCTGTTCCCGCAGGCCAACGATGCCGCGGCCGGCGCAATACGCTATACGCGTTCTCAGGCCTTCAATCCGCCCATGCCGGGGCCGTCGGTGCGGTTCCATCTCGCCTTTGGCGAGCATGGGACGGATGCGGACAGGAAGTCCGAGGACACCGCCGTCGAACTCGTGCGCCAGGCCCTGGAGCAGGCAAGCCCGGACAGCCGCCATCCGGTGGCTGTCCTGGTTCGAGCGCGCGGGCACCTGGGCGCGCTGGTGCGGCGCCTGACGGAGGAGGGCATAGCCTGCCGCGCCGTGGATCTGGTGCCGCTGGCGCGGCGCGAGGTCGTGGCCGATCTGGTGCAATTGATGCGCGCCTTGACGCATCCGGCCGATCGCCTGGCCTGGTTGTCGGTCTTGCGCGCGCCATGGTGCGGACTGACGCTGGATTCGCTGCATGCGCTCTTCGGCCACGATCTGCGCGCGCCCGTGCCGGCCCTGCTCGCGGCAGCCCTGCGCGCGCCGCGCGATCCGCAGCAGCAAGCGCAGCGCGGACTGTGGGATGCTGCCCCTGGACCCTGCCGCGCAGAGCAGGTGCTGGAGTCCGGCGAGTGGTTGCGCCTGCGGCGCGTGGCGGACATCCTGCTCGATACATCCAACGACAGCGGTGCCTTGCCCTGGGCCGCCTGGATCGAGTCGCTGTGGCTGCGCCTGGGGGGCGCGGCCCTGTATGCGCAGGGCGCGGCCGACGATGCGCAAAGCCTGTTCGCGCTGGTCGAGCGTCTGGCTCCGCACGGCGGACTCGATCTCGCTCGCCTGGATGCCGCGCTGTCCCGCCTGTTTGCGGCCCCGCTGGCCGACGCGTCGCGCGACGACACGGACGTGCCGTCGCGCGCGGTCGAAGGCATGACCATGCACAAGTCCAAGGGCCTGCAATTCGACACGGTCATCCTGTACGGCCTGCATCGCAAACCGGCTGGCGACAAGGCACCGCTGGTGCGCATCGAGCAGCACGGCGCCCGCGTCCTGTTCGGTCCCGCCAAGCCGCGAGCCGAGGTCGAGGCCGATCCCATCTCGCGTTATCTGGCCCTGCGCGAGCAGCGCCGCTCCGGCTACGAGGTCGACCGCCTGCTCTACGTGGCCGCCACGCGCGCGCGCCATGCGCTGCACCTGGTGGCCAATGTCAAAGTCGACCCGAAGACGGGAGAGTCCAAGGCGCCCGCGGCCGGCAGCCTGCTGGGCCGGTTGTGGGACGTGGTGCCGCCGGAACAGAAGCAGCCTTCGGCGCAGGGCCAGGACAGGGAGCGCGGCGAGCAGGCGCCGCCGCAGCGCGGCCAGCTCCTGCGGCGTCTGGCTCCCCAGGCCGTGGCCGATCTGGCAGCCCAGTCCTGGCGGCAGGGCAATCCCGGCTTCGGCGTGCCGGCCCCGGGCAGCCGTTCATGGTGGCAGGACACCGGACAGCCGGCCTGGCAGCAGGACGAGACCTACGACGCCGCCATCGGCACGCTGGCCCACGCCTGGCTGGCGCGTATGGGCCTGGACGGGCTGCAGGCCTGGCCTCCCGAAATTTTGCGCCAACGTCTGCCGTTGATGGGCCGCCAGCTCACGCGCGCCGGCGTGCCACAATCGCAGGCCGGGCCGGCTGCCGCCATCGTGCTCGACACCCTGCTGGCCACGCTGGAAGATGAACGCGGCCGCTGGCTCCTGTCGCAATCGGGCGCGCGCCGGGAATGGCCGCTGATCGATGCCAGCGGCAAGGTGTCCGTGATCGACCTGGCGCTGAGCACCGAGGACGGCTGGCTGATCGTCGATTACAAGACCGGCCTGCCCATGCCCGGCGAAGCGTCGGCCGAATTTGCCGAGCGCATGCGTCGCCGCCATGGCGACCAGTTGGAGCGCTATTGCCGCAATGTCACCTCCATGGACGGCCGTCCGGCCCGTGCGGCGCTGTATTTCCCGAGGGCCAGGGCCTGGATCGAGCTTTGAATTCGCCTTTTCGGCTCCCGTCATTGTCAGGAAACCTCAAGACGACTTGATTCGTGCGACCGGTATAGTCAACTTTTCGTCAGAATAAGATAAGCTTTTGTTCAGAATTGCCGTGCCCCGCGGCAGGGTTCCGTATCAAACGCTTCTGAACGAGCCGAAAAGGACGAGCGCACGATGAGCAGCAACACGATCTCCAACACCGCCCACGCAGGCCTGATCACCTCGCTGGGCGTAGGCACCAGCCTGGATCTCTCCGGCCTGCTGGACCAGCTGCAGAAAGCCGAACTCTCGCCCACCACGGTCATACAGAACCGCATCAGCAGCGTCCAGACCCGGATTTCGGCGTACGGCACCTTGCAGAGCGCGGTTCAGGCCGTCCTGAGCGCCGCCCAGACCCTGGGCAAGGCCGCCACCTTCAGCGCCGTGAAATCCTCGGTCACGGGCGGCGACGTCACCGCCGCAACCAGCACCGGCGCCATCGCGGGTTCGTACAAGATCGTGGTTACTGCGCTCGCGCAGGCCGACCAGCTCCAGTCGTCCACGGCCATCGACAGCGCGACCGCCAAAAGCCAGAGCTTCGGCAGCGGCGGATCCATTGTCATTACGCTGGCCAACGGCGACACGCAAACCATAGACCTGGGCAAGGCCAAGGACACCAGCCTGCAAGGCGTGATCAACGCCATCAACGGCAATTCCAGGGCGGGAGTGAATGCCACGGCGGTCAACGACGGCAACGGCGGTTCCTACCTCATGCTCACCGGCGCCCAGACCGGCGCGGATCATGCCATTTCCCGCATCGCCGTCAGCGGCAACAGCACCTTGGCCGGGGCGCTGGATTACACCGCGGGCGGCGCCGGGAGCGGCCTGACCCTGACGCAGCCGGCCGGTAACGCAGCCCTCACCGTCAACGGCATCGCCATCACCAGCGCCTCGAACACCGTGCAGGATGCCGTCAACGGAGTCACGTTTACGCTCAACAGCGTGACGGGCTCCGGCGGCAGCAACACCCTGAACATCGTTGCCGATCCCGGCGTCGCCCAGGGGGCAGTGAGCTCCTTCGTCGGAGCCTACAACGCGCTGCAAAGCGCCATCGCCAGCCTGACCAAATTCGACACCGCCGCCGGCACGCGCAGCGCGCTCACCGGCGACAATGTCACACATCGCGTGCAGGCCTCGCTCGCGCAGGCGCTGCGCGTCTTCGTAGGGTCCGGATCGCTGCATTCCCTGGCCGACATGGGGCTGACCACGAATCCGTTGAACGGCAAACTCAGCATGGACGGCACCAAGCTGTCCGAGGCGATCGCCAAGCATCCCGTCGATCTGGCCAGCCTGTTCACCGGCAGCAATGGCCTGGCCGCCCAGATCCAGGGCGCGGCCGACACCATCCTGGGCAAGGCGGGCGTCACGGGCCTGCTCGCCAACGCCACGAGCGGGCTGCAGCAAACCATTACCGCGCTACAGGATCAGCAAGCCAGCCTGATCAGCCGGGTCACGGGCGACATGAACCGGTATCGCAGCCAGTTCTCGCACCTGAGCACGCTGCTCTCGACGATGAACGCCACCAGCACCTATCTGACGCAGCAGTTCAACGCGATGAACAAGTCGAGCTAGTGCCTATTGGCCGACCTCGGGGCTACTTCTGGCGGCAACCGACCCCGATCAGCGGGCCCGCCGCTCCATCAGGGCCCAGGCGATCGTGCCGGCATCGACGTACTCCAGCTCGCTGCCCGCCGGCACGCCCCGCGCCAGCCGCGTTATCTTCAATCCGCGCGACGCCAGGGCCTCGCCGATGAAATGCGCCGTGGTTTCGCCCTCGGCCGTGAAATTGGTGGCCAGGATCACTTCCTGCACCACGCCGTCGCCGGCCCGATCCAGCAGCCGCTCAAAGCCCAGCTCGCTGGGGCCTATGCCTTCCAGCGGCGCGACGCGCCCCATGAGCACGTAATACAGTCCGCGATAGCCGTGGCTGGACTCGATCATGTTCTGGTCCGCCGGGGTCTCCACCACGCACAGCAGGCTGGGATCGCGCCGGGGATTGCTGCACGTGGCGCACAGCTCGTCTTCCGTGAAGCTGTTGCAGCGCGCGCAATGGCGCAGATTGCTCACCGCATCCGACAGCGCCCGTCCCAGGATGTCGGCGCCCTGCACGTCATGCTGCAGCAGGTGGTAGGCCATGCGCCGGGCCGAGCGCACCCCGACGCCGGGCAGGCGTCGCAGCGCTTCGATCAGGGCACGCAGGGGTTCGGGTTCGGGAAGCTGCGGATCCATCTCAGAACGGGAACTTCATTCCTGGAGGCAGGGGCAGTCCGGCGGTGACGCCGGCCATCTTCTCCTGCGAAGTCGCCTCGGCCTTGCGCAGCGCATCGTTGAAGGCGGCAGCCACCAGGTCTTCGAGCATGTCCTTGTCGTCGCCCAGCAGGCTGGGGTCGATGGACACGCGCTTGACGTCGTTGCGGCAGTTCATGGACACCTTGACCAGACCGCCGCCGGCCGCGCCTTCCACCATGATCTCGGCCAGGGCTTCCTGGGCCTTTTTCATGTTTTCCTGCATCTGCTGCGCCTTTTGCATCAGGCCGGCGAGTTGTCCTTTCATCATGATCGGAAGTTTCCTTCAATAGTGCTGGCAAAAAGGGCGGCTTGGCTGCCCGGGTTTCGTTGGGTCGGAGGTCGAACGCGTGTGTCAGGCCGGATCCATGGGCCGGATCGAGCCGGGAACAACGCGGGCGCCGAAATGGCTGATCAGGTCCTGCACGAAGGGATCGGCCGCCGTGGCATCCTCGGCGGCCTGCTGACGCGCGGCGCGCTCCTGCTGCGCCACCGCATGGGCCGTGGCCTCGCCGGTCGCACCGACGGCGATCTCCAGCCGCAGGCTCTGGCCGTAATGTTCGCACAGCACCGTCTGCAAGCGCGTGCGGCTTTCGCTTTCGGCCAGCGTCTTGACCGCAACGCGCAGCGTCACGGTATCGCCCTGCAGGCCGACCCAGGCGCTTTGCCGGGCCAGTTCGGCGGCCAGGCCGCTCACGGGCAGGCGGGCCGCCAGTTCAGGCCAGGCGGCCGGCGTCATGTCGGTCGGCCGTGCGCGCTGCGAGGCGGGCCGGCGCGGCGTCCGCACGGGCAGCGCGGGGCGGGGCGCATCGGTCTTGGGCGCGGCAGGATCGGCCAGGGTTTCGAATTCGTCGTCCGGGTCTGCCGTGAAGGCGGCGCTCGCGTCGTAGCCTGCGGCATCGTCCGGGATGCTTTCGTCGACCCATGACGGCGGTTCGTCGTCAGGGGCGGGCGGGGTGGCCGGCATGCTTTGCGGCGCAGGTTCGGGCGATGCGGCCTGGATCGCAGGCCTGGCACGGGGCGCGGACTGCGCCTGGGCCTTCGGTTCGGATTCCGGTTCGGACTCCACCACGGATCCCGCCGGTGCAGTCTGCGTCATAGGCCCTGGCGCGCTCGATGCCGCCTTCGCCCCAGGCAAGTCGTCCCAGGGAGGCGTGCCGGACGGTTGGCGGACAGGCGGCGGCGCCGGAGCGGGCCGCATCGACACAGGCAGTTCGACCGCGGCGGTGGCGCGCAGGGCGTCGGGCCGGGTGGGCGCCAGCAAAGGGGCGGCGGCAGGCCTGGGTTCGGGGGCGGCCGCGGCCGTAGCGGCCTGCGCCGCGGCGGCAGCGGTTGCCGGCGCATCGGCCGCGGGTGCCTGTGCGGCCGTGGCGGGACCGGCATCGCCGTTGAGCGCCAGCATGCGCAGGCAGGCCATGATGAAACCGGCATGCTCGTCGGGCGCCAGCGTCAGCTCGGCTCGGCTGTGCACGGCCACGGAATAGAACAGCTGCACCGCATCGGCGTGCAGGCGCTGCGCCAGCCGGACGATGTCGGCCGTCATCGGGTCGTCGGCGGGCAGCGCGCCCGGTACCCGCTGGACGATGGCGATCCTGGACAGCAGCACGGCCAGGTCGGCCAGGGCGCCGGCATACGACAGGCCGCGCGTGGACAGTTCGTCGGCCACGGCCAGCACGCCCAGCGCGTTGCCGTCGCACAGCGCGTCCAGCAGCCGCGCCAGATGGCGTTGGTCGATGGTGCCCAACATGCCGCGCACCGACTCCTCGGTGAGGTCGCCGGCGCTGTAGGCGATGGCCTGGTCGGTGAGCGACAGCGCATCGCGCATCGACCCCGCGGCGGCCTGTCCGATCAGGCGCAGGGCCGGTACTTCGAAGGGCACGCTTTCCTGGCCCAGCACGTTCTGCAGATGGCCCACGATGGCGTCGGGCGGCATCTGCTTGAGGTTGAACTGCAGGCAGCGCGACAGCACCGTGACGGGGATCTTCTGGGGATCGGTCGTGGCCAGGATGAACTTGACGTGCGGCGGCGGCTCTTCCAGGGTCTTGAGCATGGCGTTGAACGCATGCCCGGTGAGCATGTGCACTTCGTCGATCATGTAGACCTTGAAGCGCCCCGCGCCCGGCGAGTAGACCGCCTGTTCCAGCAGCTGGGTCATCTCGTCGACGCCGCGGTTCGACGCCGCGTCCAGTTCGAGGTAATCGACGAAGCGCCCGGCGTCGATCTCGGTGCAGGCGCGGCACTGTCCGCAGGGCGTGGGCGTGATGCCGGTTTCGCAATTGAGCGACTTGGCCAGGATGCGCGACAGCGTGGTCTTGCCCACCCCGCGCGTGCCGGTGAAGAGCCAGGCGTGGTGCAGGCGCTGGGTCTGCAGCGCGTGCGTCAGGGCGCGCACCACATGATCCTGCCCCACGAGGGTGTCGAAGGATCGCGGGCGCCATTTGCGGGCCAGTACCAGATATGTCATGGCCCGATTGTAGCCGGGCGGCTATGGCTGCAACGCCCGCCGATACATATTGGGGGTGGTGCCCGAAGCCTCGCGGAAACGATGGCTGAAATGGCTGGCATCGGCATAGCCGCAGCGCGCCGCGACCTGGGCCAGGGGCAGGGTGCTGTCGCGCAGCAAGACGCGGGCCCGGTCGAGCCGCTGGGCGGCGATCCAGGCATGCGCAGGCTTGCCGAACGAGACGCGGAACATGCGCGACAGATGATGTTCGGACAGGCAGGCGAGGTCGGCCAGCTCGCCCAGCGTGAGGGCGGTGTCCAGATGCGCGTCGATATAGTCGCGCAGGCGCCGCCGCGTCGCCGCCGACAGTCCGCCCTTGGGCTTTGCGCCTGCGCGCAGCACGCCCTGGCTGCGCAGCAACTGGCTGAGCACTTCGTGCGCGGTTTCGTTGCTGCGCAGCAGGCCGGCCGGATCGGTCCAGTCCTCGTTGGCCAGCGTGCGGCACAGCGCGGCAATGCGCTCGTCCTCGAAATACGTGCGGTCCGCCAGCGTGATCTCGCGCGGCTCGCGGTCCAGTTCGCGCACCGCGCCGCGCGTGAAGTGCTCGGGCAGGAAATAAAAATGCAGAAAATGCATGTGGCCCCGCACCCACCAGCGCGACTCGTGATCGCCCGGCAGGGCGCACAGCCGTTTGGGGGCGCCGTAGACGCCCGGCATGCGTTGCCGTTCCGTGCGGTAGCCGCCGTCGAGATAGCACGACAGCGTGTGGTGGCCCGGCTGCTGGTAGACGGTCTCGGCTTCGCGCGTGTACCGCGTCCAGACCGCGACCGCGAACTGGTCGCCCAGCCAGGCAAAGCGTTGCAGCGTCGCATTGGCCTCGCTCAGCGTGCGGCACACCGAATGCAATCCGAAAGGTGTATCGGCGGAATCGAGCGCGGGCAGGGAATGCTGGGCGGTCATCGTAAGCGAACGGGCAGGCGCGAAGGGAGCGGATCGGTCGGAGTTTATGCCGCGATCGCCGCGGGCGCGCGTGTGCGGCGATAAAAGCGCAATCCTGGACAATCGCGTCCCCCGGTTGCGCGCCATAGTGGGCGTCCCAGTTTGTTTCTTCTCTTTTTCAGCCATGAACCTGCTGCTCTACCTGACCACGGTCCTGATCTGGGGGACCACCTGGATCGCGATCAAATGGCAACTCGGCGTGGTGGCGGCACCCGTCTCGATCG
>DAIDKG010000373.1 GCA_027450125.1 Bordetella sp.
TCGCCAAGGCCGGCGCGGCGGTCGCGATCGCCGACCTGAATCTCGACGGCGCCAACGCCGTCGCCGACCAGATCAAGCAGTCGGGCGGCAAGGCGATGGGCGTGGCGATGGACGTGACCAACGAAGACGCGGTCAACGCTGGCATCGATTCGGTCGCAGCGGCATTCGGCTCGGTCGACATCCTGGTGTCGAACGCGGGCATCCAGATCATCAACCCGATCGAGAGCTTCGCCTTCTCGGACTGGAAGAAAATGCAGGCCATCCACGTCGATGGCGCATTCCTGACGACCAAGGCCGCACTCAGGCACATGTACAAGGGCGATCGCGGCGGCGTGGTGATCTACATGGGTTCGGTGCATTCGCACGAGGCCTCGCCGCTGAAGTCGGCCTATGTGGCTGCCAAGCACGCATTGCTCGGCCTTGCCCGCGTGCTGGCCAAGGAAGGCGCCAAGCACAATGTGCGCTCGCATGTCATCTGTCCGGGTTTCGTGCGCACGCCGCTGGTCGACAAGCAGATTCCGGAGCAGGCCAAGGAGCTGGGCATCAGCGAGGAAGAGGTGATCAAGAAGGTGATGCTGGGCGATACGGTCGATGGCGTCTTCACGACCGTGCAGGATATTGCGCAGACCGCGGTGTTCCTGGCCTCGTTCCCCAGCGCCGCGCTCACCGGACAGTCTTTCGTCGTCAGCCACGGCTGGTACATGCAATGACGGCGGCGCGCCGCAAGAGCGCCCCGGCCGTCGATCCCGCCGCGCCGCCCTACGAGACCATCGCGCTGGTGCTGCAGAGCGGCGGCGCGCTCGGCTCGTACCAGGCCGGCGTATTCGAAGGGCTGCATGAGGCGGGCGTACCCCTGAATTGGGTCGCGGGCATCTCGATCGGTGCGCTCAATACCGCGCTGATCGCCGGCAATGCGCCGGAGCATCGCGTCGCACGGCTGCGCGCGTTCTGGGAGCGGATCTGCCAGCCGGCGGTCTTTCCGGGGCTGCCGGCGCTGTTCGAGATGGCGCTGTTCGACAACAGCATCGACCAGTTCCGCACGCTGTTCACCGCGACGCAGGCCGCCAGCGCGATGCTGCAGGGGCAGAACGGCTTTTTCGTGCCGCGCTTTCCGCCCCCCGTTCCCGGCATCACGAACCATCCGGACAAGGTCAGCTGGTACGAGACCGCGCCGCTGCGCGACACATTGCTCGAGTTCTGCGATTTCGATCGCATCAATTCAGGCCAGATGCGCGTTTCGGTGGACGCGGTCAACGTGGGCACCGGCAACCTGGTGTGTTTCGACAATACGGCCATGCGGCTCGAGCCCGAGCATTTCATGGCGTCCGGCGCGCTGCCGCCCGCCTTTCCGCCGATCGAGATCGACGGCGAGTACTACTGGGACGGCGGACTGGTATCGAACACCCCATTGCAGGAGGTGCTCAGCGCCCAGCCGCGCCGCGACACGCTGGCTTTCCAGGTGGACCTGTGGAGCGCGCGCGGGCCGCTGCCGCATTCCATGGCCGAGCTCGCCGAACGCCAGAAGGACATCCAGTATTCGAGCCGCACGCGCCAGATCACCGACACCATGCAGCGCGAGCACCAGTACTGCAATATGCTGCACCGGCTGCTCGAGCTGGTGCCGCCGGCGCGGCGCAAGTCCGACCCGCTGTGCCTGCAGGCCCAGAAGATGGCGTGCAGCAAGAAGTACAACGTGCAGCACCTGATCTACCAGGAAAAGGCCTACGAACAGAACTACAAGGACTACCAGTTCGGCCTGTCCACGATGCGCGACCACTGGGCCGCCGGCCTGGCCGACATCCGCAAGACGCTGGCGGCCAGGAACGGCCTGGCGCTGCCCGACAACGGTTCCGGCTTCGTCACGCACGACATCCACCGCAAATCCGATTAGCCGGGCAAGCGCCGCTACACGTAAACCCGCATCGAGAAGCGCCCCTTTTTTTCTGTACGCTGTCGCCGTGAGGCCGGCGCAAACCAAAGAAAGGGACGCTCATGAAATCGCCCGCTAGTCAGCAAGCCCGCACTCCGGGCGGTCGGCCCGCCCGCCACGGCTCCCTGGGAAAACTTGCACTGGCCGCCATCGGCATCGTGTTCGGCGACATCGGCACCAGCCCGCTCTACACGATGAGCACAGTGTTCGATCCGAGCCACGGCCTGCCGGCCGACCGCGCGAACGTGCTGGGCATCGTGTCGCTCATCGTCTGGGCGCTGGTGGTCGTGGTGTCGCTCAAATACGTGACGCTGATCATGCGCGCCCACAATCACGGCGAGGGCGGCATCATGGCCTTGCTGGCGCTGGCCGCCAGCTCGGTGGCGCAGCGGCCGCGCCTGCGCAACGGGCTGCTGCTGATCGGCGTGTTCGGCACGGCGCTCTTCTATGGCGACGGGGTCATCACGCCGGCCATTTCGGTGCTGGGCGCGATGGAGGGGCTGGAGGTGGCGGCGCCGGGCCTGAAGCCCTTCGTGGTGCCGGTCGCCCTCGCGGTGCTGATCGCCCTGTTCCTCGTGCAGCGTCGCGGCACGGCAGGCATCGGCGCGGTATTCGGGCCGGTGATGGTGATTTGGTTCCTGGTGATCGCGGTGGCGGGCCTGATGAACATCGGCCGTTCGCCGGACATCCTGCGCGCCTTCGATCCGCTCGTAGGCCTGGAATTCCTGCTGCGCAATGGCTGGCTCGCGTTCGTGTCGCTCGGTTCGGTGGTGCTGGCCCTGACCGGCGCCGAGGCGCTGTATGCCGACATGGGGCACTTCGGCGTCCAGCCCATCCGCCTGTCCTGGTTCCTGCTGGCGTTGCCGGCGCTGGCGCTCAATTATCTGGGACAAGGCGCGCTGCTCCTGGCCGACCCGAAAGCGGTGAGCAATCCGTTCTTCCATCTTTTCCCCGGCGTGGCGCTGTTTCCCATGGTGGCGCTGGCCACGGCGGCAACCGTGATCGCATCGCAGGCGGTCATCAGCGGCGCGTTCTCGATGACCCGGCAGGCGATGCAGCTGGGTTTCCTGCCGCGCATGGACATCGTCTACACGTCCGAGCGCGAAATAGGGCAGATCTACGTGCCCGCCATCAACTGGCTGTTGTTGGTCGCGGTGATCGGCGCGGTGCTGGGATTCGGGTCGTCCACGGCGCTGGGATCGGCCTATGGCATCGCGGTCACCGGCACGATGACGATCACCACTTTCCTGACTTTTTACGTGGTGCGCTACGCCTGGGGCTACAACTGGCTTTTGTGTCTCCTGTCGACCTGTTTTTTCATCGCGATCGACATGCTGTTCTTTTCGGCCAACCTGCTCAAGTTCGCGGAAGGGGGATGGTTTCCGCTGCTTCTGGGCGGGATCATGTTCATTGTGATGAGCACCTGGCATCGCGGCCGCGAACTGATGCTGCAGGAGGCCCGCAGCCACGCCGGCACGATGCCGCTGGAGCCCTATCTGGACAGCCTGTTCGCCAACAAGACGATCCGCGTCCCCGGCACCGCCGTATTCCTCAATATCGATCCGGACGGGGTGCCGCACGCGCTGGTCAACAACCTGGAGCACAATCA
This sequence comes from Bordetella sp., assembly GCA_027450125.1. Taxonomy (GTDB): domain Bacteria; phylum Pseudomonadota; class Gammaproteobacteria; order Burkholderiales; family Burkholderiaceae_B; genus Bordetella. Next base: position 3,540 of record DAIDKG010000373.1, read on the forward strand.
CGTGCTGCACGAGCGCGCCCTGTTCGTGCACGTGGCCAGCCTGGACGTCCCGTATGTGCCGCAGGAAGAACGTGTCGCGATCACGGTGCTTGGCCACAACTGCTATCGCATTATCGTGGCATATGGCTTCAAGGACGGCACGGACCTGCCCCAGGCCTTGCTCGGCTGCGAAGAGATCGGCCTGGAGATCGATCCGGCGCAGGTGTCGTACTTCCTCAGCCACGCGACCGTCGTGGCGACCGGATGCCGGGGCATGGCGGTATGGCGCGAGCGCCTGTAC
>DAIDKG010000374.1 GCA_027450125.1 Bordetella sp.
GGCGCACCAGGCTCGCGCAGCATGCTCGGGCATGTGGGCGCGGTAGAGGGGAGGGGGCACCGATACCCATGCCTGATCGATGCCCTGCTCGTCCATCCAGCTGACCAGGGCCTGCGGGCGATAGAGCGCGTCGATGCCCAGGACGTGGCCGTCGACCTTGAGCTTTCCCTGCTCGGCGTTCCATTGCACGCCTTCAATGGCCGCGAGCCGGTCCGGATCGACCGGAGCGAGGTGCGCATGCACGTCGAGCGCGATTCTTGCCGTGGTCATGATGTCTTCCCCCGACGCCGCCTGCCGGCCTCAGCGCTGTTCCAGATTGGCGTTCATGTCCTTGCCCCAGAACTCGGGAGACCAGCGCGGTCCCCAGGTGTAGGGCAGATCGTTCCAGTCGCGGCAGACCCAGCGGTCCGTGATCTTGTCCATGTCGGCGTAGAACTCGACCCAGCTGCCCCAGGGGTCCCGTACATAGTGGAACAGATTGGAGGCGATCGCATGCCGTCCCGGGCCGAAGCCGTCGCCATAGCCGGCTTCGCGCATGCGCCATGCGCCGTAGCCGATGTCGTCGAGCCCCGGCACCTGAAAGCTCGCATGCTGGAAGCCGCGATGCGTGCTGTTGATGAGTCCGAAGCAGTGATGGTCGATGATGCCCTTGCCCGCCGCCATGAAGGCCACCTTGCCCGCGGCCCGGTCGGTGGTGCGCAATCCCAGCATATCGGCGTAGAACTTCTCGGCGCGCTCCCATTCCGCCGTGAAGATCAGCATGTGGCCTATGTGCGAGGGCTTGCGGCTCTTGTCCAGCGTCTGCCAGAGATTGACGTCCACCCGACGCGCCGCGCCGCCGAAGTTGTACTCGGGCATCTGGACCCTGGGCCGCTCGGCTTGCGCCTGAGGATCCAGGTGTATCCAGGTGCCCCAGGGATCCTCGAACCACAGCCCGGCTCGTTGCCATCCCGCGGGCGCCTGATCGCGCACCGAGATGCCGGCGGCCTCGATCTGGCGCGCAAAGGGCCCGGCCAGCGCGGGCTCTATGCGGAACGAGAGATGATGCAGGCGTTTGTGGTCGCCGCGCACCAGTACGATCTCGCCGCCGCCGCGCCCTGGGCTGTTGCAAAGCAGGGCCTGCCCGTCGGCGCTTGCCGTGACGTCCAGACCGAAGGTGCCGTAGAACTTTCGAGCGATGTCCAGATCGGGCACCGTCATGCCGAAGCCATTCAGTCCGCTGATTGCCGCTTTTTCCATGAAATGCCTCCTCTGTTCCGGGGCCGCTCAGACGGCCAGTTTCACGCCGGAGCCGCCCCGTAGATCGCACGCCTTGAGGCGATTGCGAAGTTCGCCCAGTCCGCTGCCGCGCACGACGACCTCGTCGCCGTCATGCAGGAATATCTGCGGCTCGCGCGCGTTGCCCACGCCGCTGGGCGTTCCCGTCAGGAGCACGTCGCCGGCGCGCAAGGTCATGCCGAAGGACAGCTCGGCGATCAGTTCGGCCACCGGGAATGCCATCAGCCGGGTGCTTGCCGATTGCAGAACCGCGCCGTTGACGACGCATTCGAGATGCACGCCGGCCGGATCGATCTCGTCCGCCGGAACGATCCAGGGACCCAGCGGCATGGTGCCGTCGATGCTCTTGCCTTTGAGCCATTGGCCGCCGTGCCGGCGCTGCAGGTCGCGCTGCGAGATGTCGTTGGCCAGACAGTAACCCCAGACATGCTCCATGGCCCGCTCGACGGGAATGCTGCGGCCCGTCCTGCCGATCACCACGGCCATTTCTGCCTCGTAGTCCCATTTGGCGGACACGGTCGCGTCATAGGCGATGTCGTCGTATGGCCCGATGACGGTGTCGGGTCCCTTGGTGAAAAAAGTCGGCGCCACGGGCGCGGGCACATCCTGGCCCTCGCGTTTGCCTTTGCCTTCTTCGAAATGGTCCCAGTAATTCCAGCCGGTGCACAGTATGTCGCGGCGGTAGCGGGTGATCGGCGCCAGCAGCCTAGCCTGGCTCGCGGCGATTCGCTGCGCGCCCGAGGCCGTCGCCATCTTGCGGGCGAGTTCGAGCGCAGCGGCTCCGCCCTCGATCAAGGTCACCATGTCGCCCATCGAGGCCGGAAGCAGCGTCCATGCGTCGTCGTGCTTGATCGCGACGCGTTGTTCGCCCTGGTACTGCAGTGTTGCGAAAGCCATGATGCCTCTCGGTCGGGTAATGCGGTGCTGGGAAAAAAGCGGGATCACGCCTCGGGCAGGACGGCGATCGCGTTGATCTCGATCAGGTAGTCGGGCGATACCATCTTGGTCACTTCGACCATGGTCGAAGCGGGCAGCGGCGCGCGGAAATACTCGCGCCGCACTTTGTGTATGGTTTCGAAGTGCTCCATGTTGCGCACATAGACGTCCACGCGGCAGACGTCGTCCAGCGTACCGCCGGCGGCCGTCACCGCGCTCTTGATGTTCTCGCACACCTGGCGGGTCTGGGCTTCGATATCGCCCACGCCGGCAATGGTGCCGTCAGGCCGGCGCGCCGTCATGCCGGAGACGAAAACCAGTTTGCCGCGCGCCTCGATGACCGTGGCTTGCGAGAAATGCCCATTGGGCGTGCGCAGCGCGCCGGTGCTGATCTGCTCTTTTGCCATGATTGGATTCCTGTGTGTCGTAAGAAAAACTCGAATGCGTCAAAGCGATTGCCATTCGGCCGGCAGCGCAACGCCCGATGCCCGGGCGAGCCCGGCGAGTTCGCGCGCCACGTCGGCTGAAACGGGGCACAGGGCCTGGCGGTCTTGCGCCGACTGCCAGCTGCGTTCTCCCGGACTGTAGATGCGCGTTGCGCCTGGCGCAGGGGGGGACTGACGTACCTGGCGCGCGAACTCGGCGGCCCGGCCGGACAACGACCGGCTCAAGCCGAAATGGGCCGGATCGATCGCCATAAAAGCCTGGGCGCAGCCATACGGCGTATCGGCCGAACCATAGAGCGGCCGCACCTGGCCGCCGATGGCGCCGTCCGACAGCCCGCCGCACAGCAGATCGATCATGAAGGCGAGCCCGAAGCCCTTGGGGCCGGCGCTGGGCAGCAGCAGGCCCTGGATCGCCTCTGCCGGATCGCGGGTCGGCACGCCCTGCGCGTCGGTAGCCCAACCTTCGGGGATGGCACGGCCCTCCTGCTGGGCCAGCCTGATCTTGCCCATGGCGCTGGCGCTCATGGCCATGTCGAGCGCCACGGGGATATCGCCCTCGTGCGGCATCGCAATGGCCAGGGGGTTGTTGCCCACGCAGCGCTGTGCGCCGCCGGGTGCCGGCATCAACGGGCGCGTGTTGCTCATGGCCACCCCGACGCAGCCCGCATCCGCCATCTGCCGGGCCCAGAAACCGGCCTCGCCGAAGTGAAAGGCATTGCGCACCGTGACCATGGCCAGGCCGTATTCGTGCGCGCGCTCCACGGCGATCCGGCAGGCCTGCCGGGCGCTGATCTGCCCGAGCGCGTTGCCCGCGTCCAGCACGACGGCCGTCCTGCCGTCGTGCGCCACCGCCGCTTCGTCAGCGAGGCTGACCGAGCCTGCCCGGATGCGCTCGAGGTACATGGGCACCAGCATGACGCCGTGCGAAGCCCGGTCGCCCAGGTCGGCCGCCACCAGGGCATCGGCGACCAGGGCGGCGCTCGGCGCGGACAGTCCCTGGGCGCGGAACAGATCGGCCACCAGGACGCGCAGCCGGTCCGGCGCCAGGCCGGTGCGGCCTTGCTCAATGGGCATCGCGTTCGTCCTTGTACCAGTCCGGTTTTTGCGGGTAATGCGGGCCATCGTAGATTTCGACGACGACGGTCTCCTCGTGCGCATACGTGGGGCCGTGCACATTGCCCTTGGGATTGCAGTAGAAGCTGCCGGGCAGCAGCGTCACGCCGGTCGAGGTGTACTCGTACTTGCCGCTAAGGCAGAACATGAACTGGTTCGAAGCATGCGAATGCGGGGCGGGAATGCCGCTGCCCTTGGCAAACCTGATCAGGGCGATCGAGGCGCCGGTGCTTTCGTCGCGCCAGAACATCTTCTCGGCGATGCCGGCCAGCGATTTCTCGCGCCAGGGCATGGTTTCGCTGTGCAGCAGTATTTCCGTGAGCGTGGGCATGGGGGATGCGCAGGAAGTCGGCTGGCGGTCATTGCTGCTCATGGAAAAGTCTCCTGTTTTGCTTGGGCATGAGGAAAAAGCCATCGAATGGAATTACGCGGTTCCGGTGTGGGGCAACCAGGGGCTCAAGGCAGCCTCGATGGCGGCCACGACCGCATACAGGCCCAGGCCGAGAACGGCCAGGGAAATCAATGCCGCGAAAGCCAAGGGCGTGTTCAGTTGGGAATTGGCCGCCAGCAACAGATTGCCCAGCCCTTCGCTGCTGCCGACGAATTCGCCGATGACGGCGCCGATCACCGCCAGCGTCACCGCGATCTTGGCGCCGGAAAGAATGTGGGGCAGCGCGGCCGGGATCTGGATCTTGGTGAAGATCTGCATGCGCGTCGCGCGCAGCGATATCGCCAGCTCCAGCAGGCTGGTCTGTGTGATCCTCAGGCCGGTGGCGGTATCCACGACGATGGGAAAGAAGGCGACCAGCCAGACCAGCGCGAGCTTGGACGCGATGCCCGTGCCCAGCCACACCAGGATGATGGGCGCCATGGCGACCTTGGGCACCGACTGCATTGCGATCAGCAGGGGATAGAGCATCTGGCTCAGGATGGGGGAGTTGGCGATGATGAAGGCGATGGGCACCCCTGCGGCGAAGGCCAGGCCGAAGCCGTAGACGCACTCCTGCAGCGTTACCCAACCCTGGGAGAGCAGCGCATGGCGGTTGTCGGCAAAGGCCTGCGCGATCTGCACGGGCGTGGGCAGGATCACGGGCGCGACGTGGAAGATCTCGACATAGGCCTGCCAGAGCGCGACGAACAGCACGACACCCAGCGCCGGATACGCGATGCCGCGCAGGTTCAGTTTCGACATTTCACGACTCCGAGAGAGGCGCTTGCGTGGCGCTCGTATTCCGTGAATTTCGCGGTGAACCGGATTTCCTGGGTGCGCGGATAGGGCAGGTCGATGGCGATGCGCTCGGCGATCCGCGCCGGCCTGCGGCTGAACACCAGCACCTCGTCGGAGAGGTAGATTGCTTCCGTGATGCTGTGGGTGACGAACATCACTGCGGCGCGCGTGTGCTGGCGGACCGACAGCAGCAGATCGTGCATCTCGATGCGGGTGAAGTCGTCCAGCGCGCCGAACGGTTCGTCCATCAGGAGCAGCCTGGGCTCATGGATCAAGGCGCGGCACAGCGCCACGCGCTGCTGCATGCCGCCGGACAGTTCGTGCGGCCGGGCGTTGGCGAACGCGCCGAGACCTACCAGTTCGAGCAGATCCCTGGCGCGGGCCTTGGCCGACGCGTCGGCATGGCCGAGTATTTCCATGGGAAAAAGCACATTGCCCAGGACGCTGCGCCAGGGCATGAGATTTGCCGCCTGAAAGACAAAGCCGAAGTCCCTCTGTGGGCCGTCGATCGTCTCGCCCCGGACTCGGATCCGGCCCGTCGTGGGTTGGGTCAGGCCGGCGACGATGCGCAGCAGTGTCGTCTTGCCGCAGCCGCTGGGGCCCAGCAGGGACACCAGATTGCCGGCATCGAAAGCGCAGCTCACGCTGTCGAGCGCCACGATCTGGGCATTTTTGCCGCGAGGCGGATAAGTCTTGCTGACGTCCTCGATCGCGACGAAGCGCGGCTCCGGGCGTGCAGGCGCTGAAACCGCGCCACCGGTGTCCTGAGGTACGTTCATGCCTGCGTCTTCGGCAGGAAGGCCGTGGTGTAGAGGTCCTTGGCGGCGGGCTTCGCTCCTTCGATGCCGATGTTCTGGACGATGAAGTCGATGCTTTTCTGCATCAGGCCTTCGTCTATCCATCCCAGTCCGTGCTTGCGCGTTGCGGCGTTTTGCGCGAGGGAGTCGAGCAGCTTGATCTCGCCGACGGCCACCTGCCGGTCCAGGCCCGGGACATACTTAGCCATGATCGCGCTGGCGTCTTGCGGATCGGCGAGCGCGTCGCGCCAGCCGTGCATCGCCGCACCCACGAAAGCCCTGACCATGCCGGGGTTGGCGGCGATGAGGTCGTTCTTGGCCAGCAGGCCGTTGGCATACAGCTCCAGGCCGTGGGCCGCGAGCAGCAGCGTGCTCAGCCGCCCAGGCCCCAACGCCTTTTCTATGCCGATCTGGCTGAAGATGAAATTCTCGATCGCGGGCACTTTGCCGCTGACCATCATGCCCACGCGCGCAGATCCGTCGACATCGATGAACTTGATCGAGTTCGGGTCCATGTGCTTTTGCTTCATGAAGCCCCGGATGACTTTCGGCGAGAAGCTTCCGGCGCCGCTCGCCACCTCCAGGCCGCTCAATTGCGCCGGCCTGGTGACGTTGGCTCCCTTGGTCAGCGAAAAGACGGCATAGGGCGCGCTTTGATAGTTCATCGCCACGAAGCGCGCGCTGCTCGCCTTGCGGCCGTGCGCGATGGCCAGCGACACGACGTCCGAGAACGCGAATTGGGCAATGCCTGATTCGAGCGCCTGGATCGCTTGTGCCGTGCCTTGCCCCGGCACGATCTTGACGTTGAGGCCGGCCTGCTTGAAGTAGCCCTTGCCCAATGCGACGTACCACGGCGCATGGCGGCCCAGCGCGATGAAATCCAGCGAAAGGACGATGTCCCGTTCCGCCTGGCCCTGGGCGCGCGCGCTGCCCCACAGACCGGAAACTCCGCTCGCCGCGACGGCTGCCAACCCTTGTACGACTTGTCGACGCTTGCTGTTCATTGTCATGCTCGACTCCCTGAGAGAAGAAAACCCGTGATGACACCTGTGAAAGCCTGTACCCATGCGGCAGCCCGGTTCCCGCCCGCTGGCGCCTACCCGGCCGTTATGATTGCCGTAGTGCGATATATCTTCTAATATGTCATGTGATATTTCAATGGCTGGATTCTGAAAATACCTGTTTTGACGCCTATGGTTTTCCCCAATCCTGGCCGACTCCGGCCGGGCAAGGCCCTGGGACCCAGGCAGGCCGCGCGTTAAAATCCTGCCTACTCCCGGGCGTCAACTATGATGTCGACCCTCGAGGCGATGCGAAAAATGAAAACAAACAAAGGTTCTCCTCTGGCCGAACAGGCGTACGAAGAGATCAAGCGCCGCATTCTTTCCCTGGAGTTCGGGCCGGGCCAGTTTTTCAACGAACTGATGATCTGCGACATCATCGGATCGAGCCGTTCTCCGGTTCATCATGCGGTCCAACGCCTCAAGCTCGAAGGCTTTCTCGATGTGATACCGCGCAAGGGCCTGCAGATACGGCGCGAATCCATGGATGAGATTCTCGATCTGCTCGAGGCGCGCTGGGCCGTGGAAGCGAACGTCGCCGCGCTGGCGGCCCAGCGCCGGACCGCCGAGCAGCTCGAGCGCATGCAGGACCTGGTCGAGCAATCGAGCGAGCTGGTCAGGGAGGCCGACCGGGACCGGTTCATGCAGATCGACCACGATTTTCACGCAGTGATCGCGCAGGCGGCCGGCAACCAGGCGCTGACCGAGATACTGCGCTCGCTGCATGAACGCTCGGCGCGCCTGTGGAAACTGCGCCTGCTGGCGGCCGGCGATCTCGTGCACACCCAGAACGAACACCGCGCCGTGGTCGATGCCATTGCCGCGCGCGACGCGGCGGCGGCGGCATCGGCCATGGCGGGACATCTGGAATCATTGAGAAACCGGCGCGTCGCCCCACCCGCGGCATAGGCGTCGTTTTCGCCCGTCGGCGGCGGAACTGCCGCCGGGCGCCAGTGCGTACTTGCCGCAATGTGGGAAGTGCGCATGGCCCATTACTGACAAATTTCTTAATCTTGCTCCTGACGATTTCTTCAGGAGCCATCCATGCGCGAAATGTTCGAGTGTGCGGTACTGCAGGTGCCCGACCAGGCCGGTCCCGGTCCGATCGACAGCGGCGGCCGTCTCACGCTGCACCGCTATGACCTGAGCCTGGCCGCCGGCGCCGCCAATGGCGCCGGGTCTGACACCACGGGCCTGATCGCCGCGTGCGCGCTGGCCCTGCAACGCTACGACGCATGCCTGCTCTACGTCGAGCCGTCCAATCTGCCGTGGGTGCGCATTGCCCTGTCGCGCGCACGATCCGTGCTGCGCACGCCGGTGCTTGCGCTGGTACGCGAGGTCAAGGCCGCGGCGCTGGCCGACCTGCTGGCGCTGGGGGTCACGGACTTCCTGCGCGTGCCGGTATGCCCCGAGGAGCTGCGCGCGCGGCTGCTACACCTGCCCGGGCGCGCGCAACTGCAGGAGCCGGCATCGGCTTACGGCGCGGCGGCGTCGGCCACGGAGACCGAGTCGCGCCCGCCGCCGCGGCTGCAGCGTTCCTTCGGCATCGACATCGCCTCCTGCAAACCCGACGAGTCGTTCCGCCAGGCCAAGGCGCGCATCGTCTCGGGATTCGAGCGCGCATATCTGCATCAGGCCCTGTCCCGGCACGACGGCAACGTCGCGCGGGCGGCCCGGGCCGTCAGCAAACACAGGCGCGCTTTCTGGGCCCTCATGCACAAGCATGCCATCGACGCCAAGACCTACCGCGCCGCGGCGGCTGCGGCCCAAAGCGACTACGATGCGCCGCCGGCCGCGGGCAGGCCCCGGCGGCGGGCAAACTAGCGGCGGCGGGACAGTAGAATCAGGGTTCGCAATCAACGAGTAAAGCCGTGCCCTCCGCCCTGAAAAACGATGTGCTCCTGCGTGCCCTGCTGCGCCAACCCGTGCCTTACACGCCGGTGTGGCTGATGCGCCAGGCGGGGCGCTACCTGCCCGAGTACAACGCCACCCGTACGCGCGCTGGATCGTTCCTCGGGCTGGCGCAGGATCCCGACCTCGCGACCGAGGTCACGCTCCAGCCCCTGGCCCGCTATCCGCTGGATGCCGCCATCCTGTTCTCCGACATCCTTACCGTGCCCGATGCCATGGGCCTGGGCCTGGAGTTCGTGCAGGGCGAAGGGCCGCGCTTTGCGCGGCCGGTGCGCGACGAGGCGGACGTGGCCGGGCTGGCCGTACCCGACATGGACAAGCTGCGCTATGTGTTCGATGCCGTCGCGCAGATCCGGCGCGAGCTCGACGGACGCGTGCCGCTGCTGGGCTTTGCCGGCAGCCCCTGGACGGTCGCATGCTATATGGTCCAAGGCCAGGGCAGCGACGACTATCGCCTCATCAAGAGCATGCTCTATGCGCGCCCCGACCTGCTGCACCGCATCCTGGATGTCAACGCCCGCACTACCCAGCAATACCTCAATGCGCAGATCGACGCCGGTGCGCAGGCGGTGATGCTGTTCGACAGCTGGGGCGGCGTATTGGCCGACGGCCTGTTCCAGCAGTTCTCGCTGGCCTACACGCGCCAGGTGATTCAGGGCCTGCGCCGCGAGCGCGAAGGCCGTCGGGTGCCGGTCATCGTCTTTACCAAGGGAGGCGGCGCCTGGCTCGAAGACATCGCCGCCAGCGGCTGCGACGCCGTGGGCCTGGACTGGACGGTCAACCTGGGCGCGGCCCGCTCGCGCGTGGGCGACTCCGTTGCGCTGCAGGGCAACCTGGATCCGATGACGCTCTTCGGGGGCGGGCAGGCGGTGCGGGCCGAAGTGCGGCGCGCGCTGGATGCCTTCGGACCGGTCGGGGCAGGCGGGCATGTGTTCAACCTCGGGCACGGAATTTCCCAGTACACGCCGCCCGATGTGGTGGGCGAGCTGGTCGATGAAGTACATCGTTACAGCCCTGCGTTTCATCCGCAGTGAGTGTCTGCTTCGGCGCAGACGCAAGCGTCATCTGCGCCCTCATCGTCAGAGTTGTGCACAATATCGGGGCTATCCGAGATTACCCCAAAAACTTGTGAGAGATTCTGGGATTCATGCATAACAATTTGATTTAAAAGCATAAATTGATTTATTGCATGCCGCGCCGCTATTATTTTGAAACATTTGCATGGGTGCTTCGAGACTTACTCAAGCTCTTTTCCCCAAAGTTATCCACAGGTAGGATAAAAATTTCGGGCAACCCTCTGGAGTGCGCAGATTTAGCGCACTTTTCAAGAAAATACTTTAAGTCGGCTGCGGTCATGGGTAGCGAACGAGCATGACGAGTCCGGCAAACGCCCCCGTCCCCGTCCCCCAGCCTGCCGGCGGATCCTACTGGCTGAGGGTGGCGCTGGACGTCCCCTTGCCCGGCCTGTTCGACTATCGCTGCGACCAGGACGTCGAGCCGGGCCTGCGCGTCATCGTGCCGTTCGGGCGGCGCAAGCTGGTGGGGGTGGTGGCAGAGCGGGCGCAGGCGCCGAGCATGGATCCGGCCCAGATCAAGGCCGTGGAGCAGGTGCTGGGCGATTTGCCCCCTTTTACGCCGGACTGGCTGCGCCTGGCGCGGTTCGCGGCCGAGTATTACCAGCGGCCGTTGGGCGAGGTCATGTTGCCCGTGCTGCCGCCGCCCCTGCGCAAGCCATCTGCATACCAGGGCAAGCGGTCGGGGATGGGGCCGGTGGCGCGGCGCGATGCCGCGCAGGCCAGGCAGGAGCGCAAGGCCGTGGCCGCCGTGGGCGCGGCGCCGCAGCATGGCCCGCAGGCCACGGAACCCCAGGCCTTGGTACCCCGTATCGCGCCGGCGCCTGCCCTGCATCCCGAGCAGCAAGCCGCCGTGGACGCCATTGCCGCCCTGCGCGGCTTCAAGCCCGTGCTGCTGCATGGCGTGACGGGCAGCGGCAAGACCGAGGTGTACCTGCATGCGGCGCAAGCGGTGCTGGCGGCCGGGCGGCAGGTGCTGCTGATGGTGCCGGAGATCAACCTCACACCGCAGCTGGAGGCGGCCTTGCGTGCGCGCTTCGAGCCCCTCATCGGCCCGGGCGGCCTGGCCGTGCTGCACAGCGGCCTGGCCGACGGCGAACGGGTCGCGTCGTGGTCGAACGTGCAGCGCGGCCAGGCGCGGCTGCTGCTGGGTACGCGCATGTCCATCTTCGCGCCCATGCCCGAGCTCGGCATGATCGTCGTCGACGAAGAGCACGATCCCTCCTACAAGCAGCAGGAAGGCCTGCGCTATTCCGCGCGCGATCTGGCGGTTTGGCGTGCGCGCGATCTGGACATTCCCGTGCTGCTGGGGTCGGCCACGCCATCGCTGGAGTCCTGGCAGCATGCCGAGCGCGGCCACTACCTGCGGCTGGCGCTGCAGAACCGCGCGCGCGCCAGCAGCCTGCCCGACGTACGGCTGGTGGATACGCGCCGTCTGCAGATGAAGCAGGGCCTGTCGCCGCAGCTGGTCGAGGCCTTGGGCCAGCGCCTGGCTCGCGGCGAGCAGTCGCTGGTCTTTTTGAACCGGCGCGGCTATGCGCCGGTGCTGCACTGCGGCTCATGCGGCTGGGTCAGCCATTGTCCGCGCTGCTCCACGTTCACAGTGCTGCATCGCGCCGAAGGGCGGTCGGCCTATCGCCTGCAGTGCCATCATTGCGGCTATCAGGGCTCAGTGCCGCGCGCCTGTCCCGAATGCGGCGACCAGGATCTGCTGCCCATGGGGCGCGGCACCCAGCGGGTGCAGGAGCACCTGGCCGAACTGTTTCCTGAGGCGCGGATCGCTCGCATCGACGCGGACAGCACGCGCAGGAAAGGCAGCGCGCAGGCCTTGTTCGCCTCGGTGCATGCGGGCGAGGTCGACATTCTGGTGGGCACGCAGATGGTGTCCAAGGGGCACGATTTCACGCGGCTGGGGCTGGTCGGCGTGCTCAACGCCGACGCGATGCTGTTCGCCCATGATTTCCGCGCGCCCGAACGGCTTTTCGCGCAGCTGATGCAGGTGGCGGGCCGGGCCGGGCGCCATACGGCCAACGGCGAGGTCATCATCCAGACCGGTTACCCGGAGCAGCCGGTGTACCAGGCGCTCAAGCGCCACGATTACGCCGGCTTTGCGCGTTACATGCTGCAGGAGCGCGAGGCCACCGGCCTGCCGCCCTACGCCCACCAGGCCTTGCTCACGGCCGAGGCGGGCGCGCTGCAGCTGGCGCTGGCCTTTCTGCAGCGCGCCCGCGATGTGGCCGACCAGGCCGGCCTGCCGGCGCTGGACGCCGTGACGCGCTACGATCCTGTGCCTTTGCGCGTGGTCCGCGTGGCCCACGTCGAGCGTGCCCAGCTGCTGGTCGAAAGCACGCATCGACCGGCCCTGCAGGCCTTTCTCACGGCCTGGTCGGCGTGGCTGCCTCAGATCGCGGGCGAGATGCGCGTGCGCTGGCAGCTCGAAGTCGATCCCCTGGAAATATGATGTCCGCCAGCGATACGCCCGTCGGCCACGGCCTGAACCCGTCCCAGAAGGAAGCGGTGCTTTACCTGAACGGCCCCTGCCTGGTGCTGGCCGGCGCGGGCAGCGGCAAGACGCGCGTGATCACGCAGAAGATCGCCTACCTGCTGCGCGAGTGCGGCTACATGGGCCGCAACGTGGCGGCGCTGACCTTCACCAACAAGGCCGCGCGCGAGATGGCCGAGCGGGTCAAGACGCTGGTCGACCCCAAGCTGGCCAAGGGGCTGACGATCAGCACGTTTCATGCGCTGGGCGTGCGCTTTCTGCGCGAAGAGGCCGCGCATGCGGGGCTCAAGCCGCAATTCTCGATCCTCGATTCGGACGACGCCATGGGCATCATCCAGGAGCTGCTGGCCACCACCGACCGCGGCCGCCTGCGCGAGGTGCAGTCCATCATATCGCTGTGGAAGAACCAGCTGGTGTCGCCCGACCAGGCCGCCAACCTCGCGCGCACGCCTACCGAAGTCGAGGCAGTGCAGGTGTACCGCAGTTATGCGGCCACGCTGGCCGCCTACCAGGCGGTGGATTTCGACGATCTGATCCGCCTGCCCACCGAAGTGCTCGAGCGCGACGAAGCCGTGCGCACGCGCTGGCAGAACCGCATCCGCTATCTGCTGGTGGACGAATACCAGGACACCAACGCCTGCCAATACCGCCTGGTGCAGCTGTTGACGGGCATGCGCGCCATGTTCACTGCAGTGGGCGACGACGACCAGGCCATTTATGCGTGGCGCGGCGCCACGGTGGAAAACCTGGGCAAGCTCACGACCGATTACCCGCAGCTCAAGCTGATCAAGCTGGAGCAGAACTATCGTTCGGCCCAGCGCATCCTGGCTGCGGCCAATAGCGTGATTGCGCACAACCCCAAGCTGTTCGACAAGAAGTTGTGGTCGGATCTGGGCGTGGGCGAGCCCATCACCGTCACGGCCATGGATGGCGACGAGCAGGAAGCCGAGAACGTTGCGATGCAGATTTCGGCGTCGCGCTTCGAGCGCCGCGCGCAATGGAAGGATTACGCGATCCTGTATCGCAGCAATCACCAGTCGCGCGTGCTGGAGCAGGCGCTGCGCAATCTGAAGATTCCATACACCATCTCGGGCGGGCAGAGTTTTTTCGACAAGGCCGAGGTGCGCGACATTCTGGCCTATCTGCGATTGGTCGCCAACGACGAGGACGATCCGGCCTTCATCCGCGCGGCCACCACGCCGCGGCGCGGCATCGGCCAGAGCACCCTGCAGACCCTGGGGCAGTACGCCTCCTCGCGCGGCCTGTCGCTGCTGGCGGCGGTGAGCGAGGCCGGCCTGGAAAGCCAGCTCGCCGCGCGCCAGCTCGAACCCTTGCGTACGTTCGCCGAATTCATACGCCGCATCCAGTGGCGCGCGGGCCGGGGCGCGCCGCAGGCGCAGCGTGGGGGCGACGTCGTTGCCGCCGAGCCCGCGGGGGCGATCCTGGACGACCTGCTGGGCGCGATCCAGTACGAGCGCTATCTCTACGACACGCTGGAAGAGCGACCGGCGCAGACACGGTGGCAGAATGTGCTGGAGCTGACCTCATGGCTCAAGCGCAAGGCCGAGGAAGACGGCTATACGCTGTTCGAACTGGTGCAGCACGTGGCGCTGATCACCATGCTCGAGAGCGGCGACGACGAGGAGCCGGACGCGGTCAAGCTTTCCACGCTGCATGCTTCCAAGGGGCTGGAATATCCTCACGTATACCTGGCCGGCGTTGAAGACGGCTTGCTGCCGCATCTGGGCAAGGACGACGAGGACACCGGCGACGCGGCTCACGCAGCCCAGGCCTTGGCGGTGCGCATCCAGGAAGAACGCCGGCTGATGTATGTGGGCATCACGCGCGCGCAGCGCAGCCTGCATCTGAGCTGGTGCAAGAAACGGCGGCGCGCGCGCGAAGATATCGTGCGTGAGCCTTCGCGGTTTATCGAAGAGATGGGGTTGGGGAGTGTCAAGGTGGCTGAAGACGAAGCGACCAAGGCCATGAGTCCTAAGCAGCGGCTCGATATGTTGAAGGCGCTTTTGAACAAAGGTTCTTAAGGTCTTTTGCTGTGCTCGGCCCTGAGGCCAGGCCGGCTCCGAAGAGTCGGGTTTGGGCGCCGCCTTAGGCGCCCAAAGTCCCT
>DAIDKG010000375.1 GCA_027450125.1 Bordetella sp.
CTCTGCTCCTTCGAGCTTGAGGAGCAGGGCGAGGCGGCCCGCCGGCTGACCGAGATGGTCCCGAGCGCCGAGCTCGTCCGGTTCACCACGTCCGGCACCGAGACGACCTGGCCGTCTATGGTCAGAGTGACGAGCTGCTGCGAGACGCGTGCCGGGGTGCCCAGGTCGCGGTCGCGCTTGACGACGGTTTCCAACATGAGGGTGTCTCCTTGCGTGCGCGATTACGCGGCGGGCGCGGCGGCGCGGGAAGCGGCGACGCCGAAATCTTCGGGGTAATGGTTCAGTGCCGACAGCACCGGATACGGCGCCATGCCGCCCAGCGCGCACAGCGAGCCGCCCAGCATGGTGTCGCACAGATCCCGCAACAGCTGCACCTGCTGTTCGCGCTGAGGGCCTCCGGCGATGATCTTGTCGATGGTTTCCACGCCGCGCGTGGACCCGATGCGGCAGGGCGTGCACTTGCCGCACGATTCGACTGCGCAGAACTCCATGGCGTAGCGCGCCATGCGGGCCATGTCCACGGTATCGTCGAATGCAACCAGACCGCCGTGGCCTATCATGGCCGAAATGCCTACGTAGGCTTCGTAGTCGAGCGGCACGTCCCATTGCGATTCGGGCAGGTAGGCGCCCAGCGGTCCGCCCACCTGCACCGCGCGCAGCGGCCGGCCCGAGGCCGATCCGCCGCCGAAGTCGTAGAGCAGCTCGCGCAGCGTGAGGCCGAACGCCTTCTCGACCAGGCCCGCCTGCTTGAGATTGCCGGCCAGCTGGAAGGGCAGGGTGCCGTGCGAGCGGCCCACGCCGTAGTCGCGGTAGTAGTTAGCCCCGCGCGCCAGGATGATGGGCACAGACGCCAGCGAGATCACATTGTTGATGATGGTGGGTTGGCCGAACAGGCCCTGAACGGCGGGCAGCGGCGGCTTGGCGCGCACCACGCCGCGCTTGCCCTCCAGGCTTTCCAGCAGCGAGGTTTCCTCGCCGCAGATATAGGCGCCGGCGCCCTTGCGCACTTCCAGCTCGAAGGTCCTGCCGCTGCCGTGGATGTCCGCGCCCAGCCAGCCTGCCTTGCGCGCTCGGGCAATGGCCTCCTCGAGAGCGGCGATGGCGTGCGGGTACTCCGAACGCACGTAGATATAGCCCCGCGTGGCGCCCACGGCCAGGCCGGCGATGGCCATGCCTTCGATCAGCACATAGGGATCGCCTTCCATCAGCAGGCGGTCGGCGAACGTGCCCGAGTCGCCTTCGTCGGCGTTGCACACCACGTATTTCTGCGCCGCGCTGGCGGCCAGAACGGTCTTCCACTTGATGCCGGTAGGAAAGGCGGCGCCGCCGCGGCCGCGCAGGCCCGAGTTCAGGACCTCCTCGACAATCTGAGCGGGCGTCATCGTCAGCGCGCGCCGCATGCCTTCCAGACCGCCATGGGCCGCGTAGTCTTCCAGCGACAAGGGGTCGGTGATGCCTACGCGGGCGAAAGTCAGTCGCTCCTGGTTCTTGAGATAGGCAATATCCTCGGTGGGTCCGTGGCACAGCGCGTGTGCGCCGCCCTGCAGCCAGCCGGCATCGAAAAGCCCCGGCACGTCCTCGGGTTGCACCGGACCGTAAGCCACGCGGCCCTGCGGCGTGGCGATCTCGACCAGGGGTTCGAGCCACAGCAGTCCGCGCGAACCGTTGCGCACCAGGGCGATGGCGACGCCGCGTTTTTGCGCTTCGCGCTCGATGGCCGCGGCCACCGCATCGGCGTCCACGGCCAGCGCGGCGGCGTCGCGCGGCACGTAAATCTTGACGGGAGCGTTCATGAGCGCACCCCGTCCCGGGCGGGCGATGTGCGCGCCGCATCGAGCAGGCGATCCAGCCGGGCCGCGGTGACGCGCGCGTGAGGCTGGCCGTCGAGCATCACGGCCGGCGATTGCGCGCACAGGCCCAGGCAGTACACCGGTTCGAGAGCGAATGCGCCATCGGCGCTGATCGCATGGAAGTCGCAGCCCAGGCGGGTACGGGCGTGGCCGGCCAGGGCCTCGCCGCCCATGGCCTGGCAGGATTCCGCGCGGCAGACTTCCAGCGTGTGGCGCGCGCCGGGCTCGCTGCGGAAATGCGGATAGAAGGTCATGACGCCATGCACTTCGGCGCGCGACAGGTTCAGCGCGGCGGCGATCTCGGGCACGGCATCGGCCGGAATATGGCCCAGCTCATCCTGGATGGCGTGCAGCATGGGCAGCAGCGCGCCGGGCATGTCGCGCATACGGGTCACGATATCGTTCACGACGGTTCGGTCATGCATCGTCGGGTCTCCTGAACCAGGCCGCTCGGGATGGATCCGCGGCTTTTCATGGGAACGCCTGATACCGATCAATATATGGTAGAAATAACATATTAATGGAGCAGGCTTTTGCTTACACTCACACATTAATCCGGTTCTTTTTTGTGCTCAATAAGAAATAGATGACATATAAATTCCAGTTGAGCCTGCGCCCGCAGTGGTCGCTGGACAGCGCGCAGGACGAGCAGGATCTGCCGCTGGGCAGCGTCCTGTCGCTTTTGTCCGCCATCGATTCCATCGGCCATATCGCCGGCGCCTGCCGGGCCTGCGGCCTGTCCTACCGCCATGCTTGGGGTGTGCTGCGGCGCTTCGAAAGCATTTTCGGCACGCCGCTGCTCATCACGCGCCGCCGCCAGGGCACCCAGCTGTCGGAGTTTGCCCGGCGTTTGCTGTGGGCCAACCGGCGCATCGAGGCGCGTCTGGCGCCCACGCTCGAAAGCATGGCTTCCGAACTGCAGGAAGAACTCGAACGCCTGCTGCCGCGCGTCGCGCCTCCGCACCTGCGCTTGCATGCCAGCCACGGTTTCGCGGTGGAGGCCATGATGCGGCATGTAAACAGCAACGGCCTGGGCCTGGAGCTGCGCTATCGCACCGCCGTCGAGGCGCTGGCCTCGCTCGAGCGCAGCGAGTGCGACCTGGCGGGGTTTCAGGTGCCCTGCGGCGAATTCGAGCAGGCCATACTCGAGGACTATCGTCCCTGGCTGAATGCCGACGAGCACATGCTGATCCACCTGGCAGTGCGCAATACCGGCCTTTTCGTGCAGCCGGGCAATCCCAAGCGCATTACCGGTATCTCCGACCTCGCGCGGCCCGACGTGCGTTTCGTCAATCGCCAGATCGGATCGAGCACGCGCCACCTGATCGCGGCCATGCTCGAGCGTGCGGGCCTGTCCACCAGCCAGGTGCAGGGCTACGACACCAGCGAGTTCACGCACATGGCCATCGCGGCGCACATCGCCAGCGGCATGGCCGACACCGGCGTGGGCGTCGAGACCGCAGCGCAGCGCTTCGGCCTGGAGTTCATTCTTCTCGCGCGCGAGCGCTATTTCTTCGCCGTGCGCAGGGCCGACATGGAGGCGCCGGCCATGCGCGAGTTGCTGGACGTCATGCGCAGTCCGGCCTATATCGGCGAGCTCGATCTGTTGCCTGGATACGAGATGATCGACGTCGGTCGCGTCATGTCCTTGAAAGAGGCTTTCCCATGAGCAAGGTGATCTATCTCGCCGACGGCCGCACCGTGCAGCCCCGGCCGCGCCAGGCCCAGCCGCGCGCGCTCGGGCCAGGCGAGCCCCTGGCCGATGTCCGCGGCAGGCCCTTGCGCGATCTGCGCATTTCGGTCACCGACCGCTGCAATTTCCGCTGCAACTATTGCATGCCGCGTGAAGTGTTCGACAGCAGCTATGCCTTCATGCCGCATTCCGCGCTGCTCTCGTTCGAGGAAATCACGCGCCTGGCCGGCCTGTTCGCGCGGCTGGGCACCGAGAAGATCCGCCTGACGGGCGGCGAGCCCCTGCTGCGCAAGAACATCGAATCCCTGGTCGCCATGCTGTCCGAGCTGCGAACGCCGCAAGGCCGGCCGCTGGACATCACGCTCACGACCAACGGCGTCCTTCTGGCGCGCAAGGCCCGCGCGCTGAAAGACGCGGGCCTGAACCGCGTCACCGTGAGTCTGGACGCCCTCGATGCCGCCCTTTTCGCGCGCATGAGCGACAGCGACTTCACGCCCGACGATGTGCTGCGCGGGATCGACGCGGCGGCGCAGGCCGGGCTGGCGCCGATCAAGATCAACATGGTGGTGCGCCGTGGGCACAACGACGGGCAGATCCTGCCCATGGTGCGGCGTTTTCGCGGCACGGGCCATGTGCTGCGTTTCATCGAGTACATGGATGTGGGCAATACCAACGGCTGGAATCTCGCCGAAGTCATGCCCACCCGCGAAGTCCTGGCGCGCATCGACGAGGCGTTTCCCCTGCAGGCCCTGGCCGACGACACCATGGGCCGGGTGGCCGAACGCTGGCGCTATCGCGACGGCGCGGGCGAGATCGGCGTCATCTCCAGCGTGTCCCATGCCTTCTGCGGCGGATGCACGCGCGCGCGCCTGTCGCCCGAGGGCAAGCTCTTTCTGTGCCTGTTCGCCGGCGCGGGGTACGACCTGCGCGAACCTTTGCGCGGCGGCGCCGACGATGCGCACCTGGCCGAACTGGTTGCCGGCATCTGGTCGCAGCGCGACGACAATTATTCCGAACGCCGCGCCCTGGGCGTCCCGGATGCCGGGGGAAAGATAGAAATGAGCTACATCGGTGGCTGAAAACCTGTCCGCAGGCGTGGCCGGGCTGATCCTGGCGGGCGGCCGCGGCATCCGCATGCGGCAGGCCGACAAGGGCCTGCTCGTGCTTGCCGGCCAGCCGCTCGTGGCGCATGTGGCGCAGCGCCTTGCGCCGCAGGTCCAGGCCTTGTTCATCAGCGCCAACCGCAATGCCGTGCGCTACGAGCAATACGGCAGGGTATTGCCCGACGATCCGGCATTCGGTGCCTGGTCCGGTCCGCTGGCTGGCGTGGCGGCGGGGCTGCGGGCCTGGTCCGGCCCCTGGCTGGTGGTGGCGCCATGCGATACGCCCTTTCTGCCGAGCGACCTGGCCGAACGCCTGATCGGCGCCGCCCAGGCGCAGGGCGCGCCGCTGGCGGTGGCCTGCGCGGGCGGACGCAGGCATTCGGTCTGCATGGCGCTGCGCACCACGCTCGCGAGCGATCTGTGCGGCTATCTGCGCGGGGGTGACCGCAAAGTCGACCTCTGGCAGGCGCGCGTGGGGGGCGTGCAGGTCGACTTCGACGATGCGCTCCAGGCGGATGCGCTGCGGGCGGGCGCGGCTGGGGCTTTCCTCAATATCAATACCCCTGAAGACCTCTCGGCGGCCGAACTGAG
>DAIDKG010000376.1 GCA_027450125.1 Bordetella sp.
CGGCCGGCGCGAAGAACATCACCGCGCCGAACACCAGGGGCATGAACATCATGACCTTGGCCTGCATCGGATCCGGCGGCTTGGGGTTGAAGCGGATCTGCAGGAACATGGTGCCCATCATGATCGCGGGCAGGATGTAGAAGGGATCGGGCACGGACAGGTCGTGAACCCACAGGATCCAAGGTGCGCCGCGCATTTCGACGCTGCTCAGCAGCACCCAGTACAGCGCGAAGAACACCGGGATCTGTATCACCATGGGCAGGCAGCCGCCCAGCGGATTGATCTTCTCGGTGCGGTACAGCTCCATCATGGCTGCGTTGAGCTTGGCCCGGTCGTCGCCGTAGCGCTCCTTGAGCGTCTGCATGCGCGGGGCCACGGCCTTCATGCGGGCCATGGACTTGTAGCTGGCGGCGGTCAACGGGAAGAACACGGCCTTGATCAGCACGGTCAGGGCCACGATGGTCCAGCCCCAGTTGCCGATCAGGGTGTGCAGCCAGGTCATCAGCTTGAAGAGCGGCTTGGCCACGATGGTAACCCAGCCGTAGTCGACCACCAGGTTCAGGCCGGGCGCCGCGGCGGACATGGCCTTCTGATCCTGCGGGCCGACCCACAGATGCGTGTCGACGCTGGCGGTGGAATTGGGCGCGATCTGGCCTACGGGCTCGACGGTGCGGATTGCGTACAGATTGGGCCGCACCTGCAGCACGTCGATGGTGCGCTGCTGGCCTTGCGGCGGAATCCAGGCCGTGGCGAAGTAATGCTGCACCACGCCGATCCAGCCGTTGTCGGCCTTCTTGATGTAGTCGGCCTTGTTGTTCTCGATATCCGAGAAGGCGATCTTCTGGAACTTGCCCTGCTCCGAATACACCGCCATGCCGGTGAAGGTGTGATAGAAACGCGTGGTGCCCACCGGATCGTTGCCGTCGCGCTCGAGCTGCAGGTACAGCGACGGCGACACCGGCGTGCTGCCGGTGTTGGTCAGGTCGTTGCGCACATCGATATCGTAGCTGCCGCGATGCAGGGTGTAGGTCTTGGTCACCTTCAGGCCGCCGGATTCGGCCTCGAACGTGATGGGCAGCGTTTTGCCGGTGAGATCCAGCTGGGTCGAGACCAGATGGAAGGGCGTCAGGTGCGTGGGGAATCCCGGCGCGTTGGCCGGCGCGCCGACCACGCCCGACTGCGCCAGGTAGGTGGACGCGGGCGAGCGGTCGAACAGCACGGTGGGCTTGCCGTCCGTGGGGTACTTGAGCACTTCGGCGCGCACCAACTGGGCGCCGGTGGTGTCGAAAGTCAGGCGCAGCACATCGGTGTTGACCACGACCTTGGCCGACGGGGCCGAGCTCTCGGCCGGCGCGGCGGCCGTCGCGGGCACGTTGGCCGGCTGCGCGGCGCCGGTTGCTGCGCTGGGGATGGACGCGTTCGGCGTGCTGTCCGTTTTGGCTGGCGTGGCGGCGGTTTGCTGCCCGAACATCGAGGGCTTGCCGTTGTGGATTTCCCAGTTGTTCCATAGGAACAGCAGAGAAAACGAGAAAATCATCCAGAGGACGGTTCGGCGAATATCCATGGTTTCAGAAGATGGCTACCGGTAACAGCGGGCAATAGGCCAGCAAAGCCCACCAGTGTAGCGTTAATTAATGTCGATCCGGTTTCGGGGCGTTGCAGCGGCAGGCTTTGTTACCCGGACGGGGTTCCGGCACGGGATCCAGGCCGCCGGGCGCCCAGGGATGGCAGCGGCCGATGCGGCGCACGGCCAGCCACAGGCCGACCCAGGGCCCATGCCGCTCGATCGCCTCGATGGCGTAGGCCGAGCAGGTGGGCGTGTAGCGGCACTGCTGGCCTATCCAGGGGCTGAGAAAAAAACGGTAGAACCGGATGGGGGCGATCAGCAGCAGGCGCGTGAACAGGCCGGGCGTGTCCGGGCGGGGATCGGGTAGAGGGCCTGTCATCTTGCAATACGCTCGAAGTGAGCGTCTACTTCGATGCGCGCCGCGCGTTTGAGTTCGGTAAGCGAAACCGGAGCGATCCGGCTTTGCAGGCGCACGACGTAATCGCGCGCGGGCAGCGTCAGCCGCCGGGTCCGGAAGGCTTCGCGGATGACGCGCTTGAGCGCGTTGCGGGTGACGGCGTGCGGCGCGTAGCGCTTGGCGATAACCAGGCCCAGGCGCGCACATACGGGCTGTTCGCCCAGGCCGCCGGCATGGGTGGCGCCGTCAGGCTTCGCATCCGTAGCCGCGGATGCGGCGCTCACAACGAAAAACGCCCCTCGTGCGAGGCGCCGGCCTTTGAGGGCAGCGGCAAACTCGGAGGGGCGATGCAGGCGCGCTTGCGCGGGAAGCGTGGCGCGCGGCATGGCGTGCAGGCCTGGGGCCCGAACCAGCGGCAGCCGCAGGGCTGCCCGCCCGGTCCTAGACGGCCAGGCGCTTGCGGCCCTTGGCGCGGCGGGCGTTCAGAACGGCACGGCCGCCACGGGTTTTCATGCGCACGCGGAAACCGTGGGTACGCTTGCGACGGGTAACGGAAGGTTGGTAGGTACGTTTCATGTGCGTTCCACAAAGAACAAGGATGAGAGGCCCATTCCGACAACAATGGCCCCGAGAATTCGGCAAAAGCCCATTATTTCAACAAGAAAATCCAGCACTGTCAAACAGTTAGAGAGGGACGCAAGGATCCGGGCGGCTCCGGCCTGTGGATAACCCGCCGGGGTAGGCTAGAATCGAGGTTTAGAACAAGAGCGACATGAACGAATTCTGGCAGACCTGCATCAGTCGTCTTGAGCAGGAACTCCCCCCCCAACAAATCAGTGCCTGGATACGGCCGCTGGTCCCGCTGGCCTTCGACGAGGCCCAGGGCCTGCTGCGCGTGGCCGCACCGAACCGCTTCAAGCTGGACTGGGTGCGCAAGAACTTCTCGCACCAGATCGAGGTCCTGGCCTCCGAGTGGTTTGCACGGCCGGTGCAGGTGTCTTTCGAGCTGCCCTCCTCCTCGGGCGCCGCGCCGCGAACCGGTTCCGCCGGGCAGGCCGCGCCGGGTTCGGGCGCGCCCGCCTCGGCCGCTCCAGGGCCTGGCGCATCCGGGCCGGCCGCCGGCAACGGTACGCATGCGGCCAGGTCCGCCCCGGCGCAAATGGCCGCGTCCCCGGCCGCCAGCGACGCCGCCGGCGTGGTGTACGAGCGCTCGCGCCTGAACACCGACCTGACTTTTGAGAACTTCGTCACCGGCAAGGCCAACCAGCTGGCCCGCGCTGCGGCGCTGCAGGTGGCCGAGAATCCCGGCACGTCCTACAACCCCCTCTTCCTGTATGGCGGCGTGGGGCTGGGCAAGACGCACCTGATCCACGCCATCGGCAACGCCATGGTGGCGGCCGGCTCCGGCACGCATGTGCGCTACGTGCACGCCGACCAATACGTGGCCGACGTGGTCAAGGCCTACCAGCGCAAGACGTTCGACGACTTCAAGCGCTACTACCATTCGCTGGACCTGCTGCTGATCGACGATATCCAGTTCTTCTCCGGCAAGCAGCGCACCCAGGAAGAGTTCTTTTATGCCTTCGAGGCGATGGTGGCGCAGAAAAAGCAGATCATCATCACCAGCGACACCTATCCCAAGGAAATGTCGGGCATCGACAACCGCCTGACCTCGCGCTTCGATTCCGGCCTGACGGTGGCCATCGAGCCGCCCGAACTGGAGATGCGCGTGGCCATCCTGCTGCGCAAGGCCGAGTCCGAAGGCGCTACCCTGCCCGAAGAAGTGGCTTTCTTCATCGCCAAGCATCTGCGCAGCAACGTGCGCGAGCTGGAGGGGGCGCTGCGCAAGGTGCTGGCCTATGCGCGCTTTCACGGCCGCAACGAGCTCACCGTGGACCTGAGCAAGGACGCGCTCAAGGATCTGCTCTCGGTTTCCAGCGGGCAGGTCACCGTGGAAAACATCCAGAAGACCGTGGCCGATTTCTACAAAATCAAGGTCGCCGACATGTATTCGAAACGGCGGCCGGCCAATATCGCCATGCCGCGTCAGGTGGCGATGTACCTGGCCAAGGAGCTGACCCAGAAGAGCTTGCCCGAGATCGGCGATCTGTTTGGCGGGCGCGACCACACCACGGTGCTGCACGCGGTCCGCAAGATTTCCGATGCCCGCGCCAAGCAAGCGGAGCTGAACCATACCCTGCACGTGTTGGAACAAACTCTAAAAGGATGACCATGCAACTCGTACAAACCACGCGCGACGCATTGTTGAAACCGCTCTCGACCGTGGCGGGCATCGTTGAAAGGCGGCATACCCTGCCGATCCTTGCCAACATCCTGATGCGCAAGGAAGGCGGCAAGGTTTCCTTCATTGCCACCGACCTGGAAGTGCAAATCACCACGCATGCTGATTTCGGCGTGGGGTCCGACAATGAATCGACGACGGTGGCCGCGCGCAAGCTGCTGGACATTCTCAAGGCCTTGCCCGACACCGGCGACGTGAAACTGTCGCTGGCCTCCGGCAAGATGACGGTGCAGTCGGCCAAGAGCCGCTTCGCCCTGCAGACCCTGGCCGCCAGCGAATATCCCACCGTGGCCCAGCCCGAACAGTGGAGCGTGTCGCTGAGCCTGCCGCAGCGCACCTTGCGCCATCTGTTCAACATGGTGCACTTCGCCATGGCGCAGCAGGACATGCGCTACTACCTGAACGGCATGCTGCTGGTGTTCGAACCCGGCTTCGTGCGTTCGGTGGCCACCGACGGGCACCGCCTGGCGCATTGCGCCACCAAGGCCGACGGCATCGTCGACCGGCAGGAGGTCATCGTGCCGCGCAAGACCGTGCTTGAAATGCAGCGCCTGCTCGAGGATTCGGACGAACCCGTGGCCGTGGACGTGGCCCCGGGCCAGATCCGCTTTCGCTTCGGCGACGTGGAGCTGGTCTCCAAGCTGGTCGAGGGCAAGTTCCCCGACTTCACGCGTGTGATCCCCACGTCCTACACCCGTCACTTCGACGTGAGCCGCGAGGCCCTGCAGGGCAGCCTGCAGCGCGCCGCCATCCTGACCACCGACAAGTTCAAGGGCGTGCGCCTGCAGCTGGCGCAGAACCTGATGAAGATCTCCTCGACCAATGCCGAACAGGAGGAGGCGCAGGAAGAAATCGACATCGACTATGCGCACGAAGCGCTGGACGTGGGTTTCAACGTGGGCTACCTGCTCGACGTGCTGGGCAACCTGAAGACCGAGACCATTCGCTGGTCGGTCATGCCCGACGCCAACGCGTCGGCGCTCATCACCTTGCCCGACGACGATAACTTCAAGTACGTCGTCATGCCCATGCGCATTTGAGCTTCGCAGCGAACTTTTCGCGACGCGCCTGCCTTGCGCGCAAGGCCCCGTATTCATTGAATGACTGAAGCCCCGACCATGTCCGACCAACAGAACACCGCCAGCCAAAACTACGGCGCCGACTCGATCAAGATGCTCAAGGGCCTGGAGGCCGTGCGCAAGCGTCCCGGCATGTACATCGGCGACACGTCCGACGGCACCGGCCTGCACCATATGGTGTTCGAGGTGGTCGACAACGCCATCGACGAAGCGCTGGCCGGCCACTGCGACGACATCGTGGTCACCATCCACACCGACAACTCGATCTCGGTCACCGACAACGGCCGCGGCATTCCCACCGCCATCCACAAGGACGACGAATTCGGCCGCAGCGCAGCCGAAATCGTCATGACCGAGCTGCATGCCGGCGGCAAGTTCGACCAGAACTCCTACAAGGTGTCCGGCGGCCTGCACGGCGTGGGCGTGTCCTGTGTGAACGCGCTGTCCGAGTGGCTCAAGCTCACCATCTACCGCGACGGACAGACGCACCAGATGGAGTTCCATCGCGGCGAGCGCGTGGCGCCCCTGACCGTCACCGGCAGCACCAGCAAGCGCGGCACGGAAGTGCGCTACCTGGCCGATGCCGAGATCTTCAACAATATCGAATACCACTACGAGATTCTGTCCAAGCGCCTGCGTGAACTCTCGTTCCTGAACAACGGCGTCAAGATCCGCCTGGTCGACCAGCGCCAGGGCAAGGAAGAGAACTTCGCCTTCTCGGGCGGGGTCAAGGGTTTTGTCGAATACATCAATCGCAGCAAGACGGTGCTGCATTCGAATGTCTTCGCGGTCTATACCGAGTCCAGCGCCGGCGGCACGAACGTGGGCGTCGAAGTGGCGATGCAGTGGAACGACAGCTACAACGAAACCGTGCTGTGCTTTACCAACAACATCCCGCAGCGCGACGGCGGCACGCACCTGACGGGCCTGCGCGCGGCGATGACGCGCGTGGTCAACAAGTACATTGCCGACAACGAGCTGGCCAAAAAGGCCAAGGTCGAGACCACCGGCGACGACATGCGCGAAGGCCTGGCCTGCGTACTGTCGGTGAAGGTGCCTGAGCCCAAGTTCAGCAGCCAGACCAAGGACAAGCTGGTGTCCTCCGAAGTGCGTCCGGCCGTGGAAGACGCCGTGGCCCGCTCGCTCGAGAGCTGGCTGCTCGAGAATCCCAACGACGCCAAGGCCCTGTGCGGCAAGATCGTGGAGGCTGCGCGCGCGCGCGAAGCCGCGCGCAAGGCGCGCGAAATGACGCGCAGAAAGAGCGTGCTCGAAGGCGCCGGCCTGCCCGGCAAGCTGGCCGACTGCCAGGAAAAGGACCCTGCCCTGTGCGAGCTGTACATCGTCGAGGGCGACTCGGCCGGCGGCTCGGCCAAGCAGGGCCGCGACCGCAAGTTCCAGGCCATCCTGCCGCTGCGCGGCAAGGTGCTGAACGTGGAGAAGGCGCGCTTCGACCGCCTGATCGCCAGCGAGCAGATCACCACGCTGATCACCGCGCTGGGCACCAGCATCGGCCCCGACTTCAACATCGACAAGCTGCGCTACCACCGTCTGATCATCATGACCGACGCGGACGTGGACGGCGCGCACATCCGCACCCTGCTGCTCACGCTGCTGTACCGACAGATGCCCGAGCTGGTGGCGCGCGGCCACGTATACATCGCGCAGCCGCCGCTGTACAAGGTCAAGGTCGGCCGCGAAGAGCGCTACCTGAAGGACGACATCGAGGAAGCGCAGTTCATGATGCAGCTGGCGCTCAAGGATGCGCGCCTGACGCCGGCCGCTGGCGCGGCCGTGATCGACGGCGATGCGCTGGCCGAATTGGCCAGGCAGTACGTGCTGGCCGATACCGTCATCTCGCGCCTGTCGCGCATCTTCGACGTGGGCGCCCTGTCGGCCCTGGCCGAGGGTGTGCAGATCGACCTGTCCGATGCCGCGGCGGCCCAGGCCTCGGCCAAGCGGCTATACGACGCGCTGCATGTGGAAGGCTCGACCAACGGCGTGGATGTCGTTGCCGAGCACGACGAGGTTTCGGAAAAGCACCGCCTGCTTGTCAAGCGCATGCATCACGGCAATGTGCGCGTGAGCGTGATCGACACCGATTTCGTGCAGGGCGCCGACTATGCGGTGCTGGCCAGGTCGGCCCAGACCTTTCTTGGCCTGGTCAAGGAAGGCGCGGTGGTCAGCCGCGGCGAAGGCGACAAGCGCAGGGAACAGGCGGTCGGCGATTTCCGCGAGGTCATGCAATGGCTGCGCAACGAAGCCGAGCGCGGCATCTCCAAGCAGCGCTACAAGGGCCTGGGCGAGATGAATCCCGAGCAGCTGTGGGAAACCACCATGGACCCGACCGTGCGCCGCCTGCTGCGCGTGCAGATCGAGGACGCCATTGCGGCGGACGAGGTGTTCACCACGCTGATGGGCGACGATGTGGAGCCGCGGCGCGCGTTCATCGAGACGCATGCGCTGCTGGCGGGGAATATCGACGCTTGATTCGTCGGATGACACAGAAAGTGAAATGGCCCGGGACACCGGGCCATTTGCTTTAGTTTTCAGCATTTTTGAGGACTGTAGCGACTCGACGTCCTCCGGTGATCAACCCGTGAACTTGCATTTGGCGGCGCGCTCGCTTTGCGCCAGCTGGTTGTCGTTCCATTTGCCATCCGCGTACGTACGCAAGTACGGTGCTTTACCCGTTTCGCGCACAACGCCGATGTAGGTGCGGTTTCCGATAGTTTTGTCCACCGTATAGAACGCCTCGGTCTTGGACTCGATGCGGGGGCCTCACAACTGAGGCACCACTTGTTGCCGGTTTGGCCGAAGTTCGAACTGTTAAAGATGACTTAATAGTTCAAACCGAGGGCAACCATGTGCCGAGTAACGCATGATCATCGAGCCAGGAAATCCGGCGTCGGCAGCTGCCGGTTCGGGCTTGCCGGCAGGTCCGCCAGCGCAACAATGTCGCGCACCTCGAGCACGGGCTGCGGTGTGCCGGCGATGGCGGCATTGATCATTGCCCGGCCGACTTCCTGCAGCGTACAGCACCGTGACGGCGCCAGCGAGCGGACGACCGGGTAGGTCCAGGCCAGTGCCCGATACCAGGATTTGAGGTGCTTCTGGCCGGGCGTAGCGCGCATCACGGCGGGGCGGAACATCGCGGCGCGCCTGAACAAGCGCAGCAATTCGTTCTCGGCGGCACCCTTGACCCGCGCCCACATCGCGCGGCCGCGCTCGGTGGAGTCGGTGCCGGCGCCGCTCACATAACAGAACGCCGCATCGGGGTTCTGCCACTCCAGCGCACGGGCGAAGCTCAAGGTCAGGTCGTAGGTGACGCGTGTGTAGTCCGCTTCGCTCATGCCCACCGACGAGACGCCCAGGCAGAAAAAGCACGCATCGTAGCCGGTCAGCTGCGATTCGATTTTGGACAGGTCGTGAAAGTCCGCATGGACGATTTCGGTGAGCTTGGGATGCGCGCGGCCCAGCGGCCTGCGGTTGATCGCCAGCACGCGGGCCACGCGCGGATCGGCCAGGCATTCGAGCAGCACGCCTTCGCCGACCATGCCGGTGGCGCCGGTGAGGATGACCGAGATCGGCATGGCCCGATTCCCCTCAGGCCGTCAGCGCCGCGGCCACGATGCGCTCTGTGGCATCGACAGCCTGCCACCAGCGCTCGCCCGCGTGGGGCTGCGCCAGCGACAGCAGCTCGCCCATGGCCGGCGTGGCCAGGGGCACGCCATGCGCCTGCGCCAGAGCCAGGATGCGCTCGAACGGTTCGTGCCACGGATGCATGGCCAGGTCGAAGGTGCCGTTGTGCAGCGGCATCAGCCAGCGGCCGCGCAAGTCCAGGTGGCCCTGCAGTGTCTCTTCGGGCTGCATGTGGACCTCGGGCCATTGCGCATCGTAGGCGCCGGTTTCCATGAAGGTGACATCGAACGGACCGAAGCGCTCGCCTATGGTCTTGAATCCGGCGTGATAGCCGGTGTCGCCGCTGAAGAACACGCGCAGGCCGCCGGACAGGATCACCCATGAGGCCCACAGCGTCGAATCGCCGTCTTTGAAGCTGCGCCCCGAGAAATGCTGCGCGGGCGTGGCCACCAGATGCACCCCGTCCAGCGAGGTCTGCTGCCACCAGTCCAGCTGGCGTACCTTATGCGGTGCGATACCCCAGGCGATAAGCCGTTCACCGACGCCCAGCGGCGTGATGAACGTCTGCGTCTTGGGGGCGAGATCGAGCACGGCGGCGCGGTCCAGGTGGTCGTAGTGATCGTGCGACAGGATCACGCCCTTGATGGGCGGCAGTTCGTCGATGGAGATCGGAGGCGCGTGAAAGCGTCTGGGGCCGGCCCATCGCACCGGCGAGGCGCGCTCTGAAAACACGGGGTCGGTGAGCCAGAATTCGCCGGCCAGCTTGAGCAGCAGCGTCGAGTGGCCGAGACGGAAGAGGCTGGCATCGGGCGCCGCCGCCAGCATGCCGGCAGTCAGCGCGCGCACCGGGATGGGAGAACGCGGAACGGTGGTGTCGGGCTTTTGTGTCAGCCTGCGCCAGGCTATGGCCAAGGTCCGCCGCAAGCCCGGCGCCTGGCGCGGGACGGGGTTGCGGAACTTGCCGTTGCGATGCTGCGGCGAGGCGACGATGTCGGCGGGAGGCGCCTGGATGATGCGCGGGCAAAGGCAGGTCATGGAGGCTTCCGGATCGGAGAGCACTGGGCTCGGATCTTTAAGTAAACTGCACCGTGTAGTTTTTAGTTTACGG
This sequence comes from Bordetella sp., assembly GCA_027450125.1. Lineage (GTDB taxonomy): Bacteria > Pseudomonadota > Gammaproteobacteria > Burkholderiales > Burkholderiaceae_B > Bordetella. The sequence continues at coordinate 10,093 of DAIDKG010000376.1, forward strand.
GTGTTTCAGGAAAAAGTACACCGTACGGTGTAAAATCAGTCCATGACCACGCCCTCCCGACTCACCGACCGCAAGCGCGACGCCATCATCCAGGCGGCGATCGCCGAGTTCCGCGCCCATGGCTTCGAGGCCACCAGCGTGGACAAGGTGGCGGCGCGCGCCGAGGTTTCCAAGCGCACGCTCTACAACCACTTTGCGAGCAAGGACGAGTTGTTCGCCTCCATCCTGCATATTCTGTGGGAGAGCAGCGCCGCCGAGATGCGTCGAGTCTATGATCCGCGGCGACCGGTGCGCGACCAATTGATCGAGCTGCTCCAGAGCAAGCTCGCAATGCTGGCCGACGACAATTTCCTGGCGCTGGCGCGCGTGGCGATCGCCGCCGGACTGCATGCGCCGGAGCGGGCCCGCGAAATGGTGGACCGTATCAGCCGCAAGGACAACGCCATGCTGGACTGGATCCGCGCCGCCCAGAAACATGGCGCGCTCAAGGCCGACGATGCCGCGCAGGCCTGCAAGCAGCTGGAATGCCTGGTCAAGGGCGTCGCGTTCTGGCCGCAGGTGGCGATGGGTCAGCCGCGGCTGACCCCGGCCGCGCAGAAGAAGCTGGCGGCGGCCAGCGCCGATCTGTTCCTGAGCCACTACGGCGCCTTTTAGCGTTAACAGACCTTAGTGTCGAGTCCCAGAAGGCCGGCTTTGCGACAGCAGGCAGGCAGACGGGTAATGTCCATACCAGTATTGCGGCTGGGCTGTTCGAGCCGATGCGCGATCCCTACACTGGCGGCCCCGATCCCTTACCTGGAGCCTGTCATGAAGCGCTTTCACATTGCCTTGGCCGTCGCCGATCTCCAAGCATCCATCTCGGACTACAGCGCCCGCCTCGGGCAGGCGCCGTCCGCGGTCGTACCGGGCCGATACGCGATGTGGCGCACGGACCTGCTCAATTTCTCGATCAACGAAGCGCCGGGCAGCGCAGGCCAGTTGCGCCATGTCGGGTTCGAGGACGACTCGGCGCAGGGCTATTCGAGTAGCATCGATGTGAACGGCCTTTTGTGGGAGCTGTTTCCCGCGACAGAGCAGGACGCGCGCATCGTCCAGGCCTACGGCGTGCCCGTGCAACACTGACAGGAGCTGATCGCATGAACCCTATTCCGCGGCGGATCGACCACCTGGTGGTGGCCGTACACGACCTCGATGCCGCCGGTGCGTTCTACCAGCGCATGGGCTTTCAGGTGGGCGCCCGCAACCGCCATCCCTGGGGTACCGAAAACCGGGTGATCCAGTTCGGCGATTCCTTCATCGAGTTGATCACGGTAGGTCCGGATGCAGACGCGATCGCGGATCACGCGCCGGGGCGCTTCAGCTTCGGCGGGTTCGTGCGCGACTATCTGCGCGAGCGCGAAGGGTTGGCAATGCTGGTGCTCGACAGCGACGATGCGGTCGCCGACGCCGCGCGGTTTTCGGACATGGGGCTGGGTTCGTTCGAGCCCTTCTTCTTCGAGCGCAAGGGGCGCCGGCCGGACGGCGGCGAAACCCAGGTCGCCTTCACGCTTGCCTTCGCGGTTGCCACCGAGGCCCCCCTGGCCGGCTTTTTCGTTTGCCAGCAGCATTTTCCCGAGAACTTCTGGAATCCGGCATTCCAGCGGCATGACAACGGGGCGAGCGCAATCT
>DAIDKG010000377.1 GCA_027450125.1 Bordetella sp.
CGGCATGGTAGACGGGGCTGGGGCGGCCGACGTAGTGCTTGAGTTCGTAATCGTAGGCCTGGATGAAGGCCGGATCGAGGCGGGCGTGGTCGTAGGCCGCGCGCAGCTCGTCCAGGGCGTGCATCAGCGTTTCGGCCACGAATACGCCGCCGTAGGGGCCGAAATGGCCGTGCGAATCGGGCAGGTCGTAAGGTTTCACAACAGGTTCTCCGCGAATCGGCCATTTTACCGCGTATGCGGCCGATCCTATTTCTCGAGCTGGCGCATGCGCCGCCCAGGCTTATAGGGACTGCCCCAGACGGCGCAGGAAGCGCTCGCAGCCGTCGAGCTGACTCAGTTCGATGAATTCATTGGGTTTGTGCGCCTGCTGGATGTCGCCGGGGCCGCAGACCACCGCGGGGATGCCCACGCTCTGGAACAGCCCCGCTTCCGTGCCGTAGGCCACCTTGCGCACGGCGCGGTCGGAGGTCAGGGCGCGCGCCAGCTGGGTGATGGCCTGCTCTTCCTACGCGTCCAGGCCGGGAGCCGAGGCCCCGGTATGGATGTCGATGCGCGCTTCGGCGTATTCGGCCTGCATGCGCGGCAGCAGTTCCTCGCGCACGTAGCGCTCGACCTGGGACTGGATCTGGTCGGCGGGAATTCCGGGCAGGTTGCGGAATTCATAATTGAACTCGCACAAGGCCGGGATGGTGTTGACCGCGATGCCGCCCCGGATCTGGTTCGTGGTCATGGTCGAGAACGGCACGTCGAAGAACTCGTCGTAGGGGCCTTGCGCCTTCATGGCGTCGGCGATGTCGCGGATGCGGCAGATCAGCCGGGCGGCGTACTCGATGGCGTTGCAGCCCTGGGGCGTGAGCGACGAGTGGGCGGCCTTGCCATGCACACGACAGTTGAAGAGGTTCACGCCTTTGTGCGCCACCACCACCTGCATATTGGTGGGCTCGCCCACCACGCAGCCGTCGGCCTTGATGCCACGGCCCTGCAATTCGGCCAGCATCACGGGCGCACCCACGCAGCCCACTTCCTCGTCGTAGGAAAAGGCCAGGTGTATGGGTTTCTTGCGCGGCATGGCCAGGAATTCGGGCACCAGGGCCAGCGACGTGGCGATGAAGCTCTTCATGTCGGCGGTGCCCCGCCCGTAAAGGCGCCCGTCCTTCTCGGAGAGCGTGAAGGGATCGGTATCCCAGTCCTGGCCGTCCACGGGCACCACGTCGGTGTGGCCGGACAGCACCACGCCGCCCTGCACCGACCCATCGGAAGCCGGCAGCGTGGCAAAGAGATTGGCCTTGTCGCCGCTTTCATTGTGGGCCAGCCAGGATTGGACGCCCTGGCCGCGTAGCCAGTCCCTGGCGGTTTCGATGAGGGCCAGATTGGAGTTGCGGCTGGTGGTGTCAAAGCCTACCAGTGTGCTTAGCCAGGTGCGGGTGTCCATGCCAGAAGTCCTTGAGGCGAAAAACAGGAGTTTATTAGGTTGGGGAGTTTTTTTGAGTTCTTTCGGCGCCGCGGCTGCCGTGCGATGGCTGCCGCGCGATTCCGGCACCCGGGCGCCCCGGGCTGGCGCGTTCCACGCCAGGGATTGCAGCAGGGCCCAGGGTGCGCATGGATCCGGGTTCTCCAGGGCGCTCAGCGCCGGGTCGCGGAAATTGCGCCCGGCACGGCGGCCAGGGCATCCAGTGCGCGGTGCAGGGCCTCGCCGTCGCGCACCTCCACGGTGAACACCATGTGCGCCAGCGATTGTCTGCTCTGCGTGTTCACGCCCACCACGTTCAGCCGCAGCCGCGCAAACACTTCGGACAGGTCGCGCAGCAGGCCCGGGCGGTCGTGGGCGCGCACGCTCACGTCCACGGGGTAGAACGTGTCGGCAGTATTGCCCCAGCCCACGTCGATGATCCGCTCGGGCTCGCGCGCGGCCAGGGCCTGGTAGCTGGCGCAATCGGCGCGGTGGATGGACACGCCGCGCCCGCGCGTCACAAAGCCGCGGATCGCATCGGGCGGCGCAGGCCGGCAGCAGCGCGCCAGCTGGGTCAGGAGCGATCCCACGCCCACCACCAGCACGCCGCTCTTGCCGCTGGCCTCCGCGCTCTCGGCGCTGCGCGCGAACTTGGGCACATGCGGCGTGTCCTCGGCCGGCGCCGGTTGCTGGAAGGCGTCGTCGATGTGGCGCAGGCTGAACTCTTCCTTGGCCACCGCCACGTAAAGATCGTCGGCGCGCGCGAAACCCAGGGTCTGGGCCAGTTGTTCCAGATTGACGGCCGTCTTGCCCAGGCGCTGCAGTTCCTTCTCGACCAGGGCCTGCCCCTGGGCGATGCGCTGCGCCAGCTCGATGGCGTTGAACCACATGCGCACCTTGCTGCGCGCGCGCGGGCTGGCCAGGTAGCCCAGCTGGGCGTTGAGCCAGTCGCGCGAGGGGCCGCCCGACTTGGCCGCGATGATTTCCACCGTCTGGCCCGTGGCCAGGCGCGTATGCAGCGGCACCATCTGGCCGTCGATGCGCGCGCCGCGGCAGCGATGGCCCAGGTCGGTGTGCAGGTGGTAGGCGAAGTCGACCGGCGTGGATCCTTCGGGCAGTTCGATCACGCGCGCCTGCGGCGTAAGCACGTAGATGTGTCCGTCCGCCTGCGCGGCTGCCGCGTCCTTGCGGGTTTCCAGCTCGCTGTTCCAGGCCAGCAGCTGGCGCATCCACGATAGCTGCCGGTCGTAGTCGCTGGAGGCCGCCACCTGGCCGCCCTTGGCGCCGGCCTCTTTATAGCGCCAGTGCGCAGCCATGCCGTATTCGGCGAACTGGTGCATTTCGCGCGTGCGGATCTGCACCTCGAAGGGCCTGCCTTCGGCGTCGGTGACCACGGTATGCAGCGAACGGTAGCCGTTGGGCTTGGGACGCGAGATGTAGTCGTCGAAGGCCTCGATCATCGGCGCCCACATCTCGTGCACCAGGGCCAGGGCGGCATAGCAGGCGCGCACGTCGCCGACGATCACGCGCAACGCGCGCAGATCGAGGAGCTCGGAAAAATCCAGCCGCTTGATGCGCATCTTGTTCCAGATGCTGTAGATGTGCTTGGGCCTGCCGTAGACCTCGGCCTCGATGCCCGCCTGCTTCAGGGCCTGGCTCACGCGCGCGACGGCATCGGCAATGAAGGCTTCGCGCTCGGCCCGCTTTTCCTCGAGCTGGCGGGCGATCTGCTTGTAGCGCTCGGGTTCGAGAAACCGGAAGGACAGATCCTCGAGCTCCCACTTGACCTGCCAGATGCCCAGGCGATTGGCCAGCGGGGTATACAGGTCCAGCGTTTCGCGCGCCAGCTCGGGCGGGCACGGCGCTCTGGTCTCGGCATGCCAGCGCAGCGTCTGCAGACGCGACGCCAGGCGCATCAGCACGATGCGCAGGTCGGCCGCCATCGCCAGCAGCATCTTGCGCTGCATTTCCTTCTGGCCGCCGGTCGCGGCCGTGCTGTCGCTGGCCTGCCGGGCCGCGACATTCAGGCGCAGCAAGGCATGCGAGCCGGCCAGCAGCCTGGCGGTCTGCGCGCCGAATTCGGCGGCGACGGGATCGCTGCGTGCGTTGCCGGAAGGCAGGGCGTCGGGCGGCAAGGCGGCCAGCAAAGCGGCCGCGCGGGTGGGCGCGTCGGTCTGCAGGCCCGCCAGCAGACGCACGACGCCCGCGGCATGGCCCACCAGCGGTTCGCCGGTAAGGGCTTGCTGCGCCTGAAAGCGCGGTTCCGCCCAGGCCGCCGCCCGGGCCAGAAGCTGCACGCCGTCGTCGTCCAGGCCCGAGCCGGCCGCCTGCAGCCAGCCCGCGTCGAAAGGCGCGGCTAAGGGCGGGAGATGCGAGGCGGACATGGCGGAGCGGCTTGGAAAAAGTGCGGCACAATTCAACACTCTACCGCAAAAAACAAGGCCGCCCGAAGGCGGCCCTGCACCGATCGGGGCCGGCGCGATCAGACCGCGGCAGTCACCACGATTTCGACCTTGATGTCGGGATTGGCCAGGCGCGCTTCGATGGTGGCGCGCGCAGGCGCGGCGCCTTCGGCGACCCAGGCGTCCCAGGCCGCGTTCATGCCGGCGAACTCGGCGATATTGGCCACGAAGACCTGCGCCATCAGGATGCGCGACTTGTCGCTGCCGACCTCGGCCAGCAACTTGTCGATGGTGGCCAGCACCTGCCTGGTCTGGCCGGTGATGTCCTGCGTCGTGTCATCGGGCACCTGGCCGGCCAGATAGGCCACGCCGTTGTAGACGGCGACGTCGGACAGGCGCTTGCCCACATTGATGCGCTTGATATTGCTCATGAGATCCTCTGTGCGAAAAAAGGTTGGACGATAGGGAGGGTGAGGCAAAAAATGGCGGCGCCGCGCAGTCAGGCCGGCGGCAATTCGAACACCTGGCGCAGGTAGGCCAGGTAGGCCGGATCGTCGCACATGGTCTTTTCGGGCGCGTCGGACACCTTGGCCACCGGCTGGCCGTTGCAGCGGACCATCTTGATGACGATCTGCAGCGGCTCGTAGCCCAGATCGTTGGTGAGATTGGTGCCAATGCCGAACGACAGCTTGCAGCGCTGCGAAAAGCGCCGGAACAGCTCGATGGCCTTGGGGAAATCCAGTGCATCGGAAAAAACCAGCGTCTTGGTGCGCGGATCGCTGCGATTGTTGCGGTAGTGCTGGATCATGCGCTCGCCCCAGGTGAACGGGTCTCCCGAGTCGTGGCGCGCGCCGTCGAACAGCTTGCAGAAGTACATGTCGAAGTCGCGCAGGAACGCGCCCATGCCGTATACGTCCGACAAGGCGATGCCCAGGTCTCCGCGGTATTCGCGGGCCCACATTTCCAGCGCGAATACCTGCGAATCGCGCAGGCGCGGCCCGAGCGCCTGGCAGGCCTGCAGATACTCGTGACCCATGGTGCCCAGGGGCAGCACTCCGTGGCGCCTGGCCAGCAGCACATTGCTGGTGCCGACGAAATACGGTTGCATCTGGTTCTTGAGCGTGGCCACGACCTCGTCGTGCCAGGCCTTGGAAAAACGCCGGCGGGTGCCGTAATCGGCCAGGCGGAATTCGGCCAGCGCGGGATCGTTCCTGACCAGGCTCATCTTGTCCTGCAACCGCCGGCGCCCCTCCTGCAGGTCGGGATGGGGCCGCGTGTTGCGGAAGTAGACCTCGTTGACGATGGCCAGCACCGGAATCTCGAACAGGATGGTGTGCAGCCAGGGCCCCTGGATCTCGATCGATATCTCGCCCGGCGCATCGCCCTCCCTGATGGCGATGCAGCGCTCGGGCATGTGGTACAGGCCCAGGAAGTCGATGAAGTCGCTGGTCAGAAAGCGCAGGCCGCGCAGATAGTCCAGCTCGTCGTCGGCGAACCGCAACTGGCACAGGTTGTGTACCTCGGTGCGGATTTCGTCCAGGTAGGGCCGCAGGTCCACGCCGGGCGTGCGGCACTTGAACCGGTATTGCACCTGGGCAGCCGGGAACTGGTGCAGCACGACCTGCATCATGCTGAACTTGTAGAGGTCGGTGTCGAGCAGCGAATCGATGATCATGATTGCGCACACGTTAACATGGCCTCCCGCAGGGGCCGCCGGGCGGACGCAGGCCCGACGCGGCATATGCATATAACCAGGACAGGCGCCTGCCTACTGGCCGAAGCGCCTGTGTCATTGGGTAAAATCCCGCCCATCCACATACGAATCAACGCCCTGCCCGGAGCCGTCTGCAATGACCCACGTCGTCACCGAAAACTGTATCAAGTGCAAGTACACCGACTGCGTGGACGTCTGCCCGGTTGACTGCTTCAAGGAAGGCCCGAACTTCCTGGTCATCGATCCGGACGAGTGCATCGATTGCGCCGTCTGCATTCCCGAATGCCCGGCCAACGCCATCTACGCCGAAGAAGACGTGCCGCAGGATCAGATCAAGTTCATCCAGATCAACGCCGAACTGACCCCCGAATTCAAGACCATCAGCCGGGCCAGGAAGCCCCTGCCCGACGCCGACCAGTGGAACGGCGTGGCCGACAAACTGCAGTATCTCGAAAAATAAGTGGCCGAGGAAAAATATACGCGCCAGACCGTCACCCACGTACGGGCCTGGGTGCCGGGCAAGCTGTTTTCCCTGCGCGTGAGCCGCGACCCGGCCTATGCCTTCCTGCCCGGCC
>DAIDKG010000378.1 GCA_027450125.1 Bordetella sp.
GCCCACCTGGAACATCTCCCGAAACGTTGCAGGTGCCCGAACTGGACGCCCAGCGCTGCCTGGTGTGGATGCGCCGCATCGGCCAGGAATGAATACCAGCAAGCAAGATTACAGCTACGCAGCAACCACGACAGGAATTCCATGACTGCCCCCGCGTCCCCGACCCAGCCGACCGCACAAGTGTTTTGCATCGCCAATCAGAAGGGCGGTGTCGGCAAGACGACGACAGCCATCAATCTGGCCGCCGGTCTTGCCACGCAGGGACAGCGCGTGCTGCTGGTCGACCTGGATCCCCAAGGCAACGCCACCATGGGCAGCGGCATAGACAAAAGCACCCTCCAGGGTACGCTCTATCAAGTGCTGATCCGCGAAATGAGCATCGACCAGGCGCGCGTGCGCTCCGAAGTCGGCGGCTACGACGTACTGCCGGCCAATCGCGACCTGGCGGGCGCCGAGATCGACCTGGTCGAGATGGAGGAGCGCGAGCGCCAGCTCAAGCAGGCCATCGCCAGCGTGGCAGACCAGTACGACTTCATACTCATCGACTGTCCGCCCACCCTGTCGCTGCTCACGCTAAACGGCCTGGTCGCGGCCCATGGCGTGATCATTCCCATGCAGTGCGAATACTTTGCGCTGGAGGGCCTGTCCGACCTGGTCAACACCATCAAGCGGGTGCATCGCAACATCAACGACGAACTGCAGCTCATCGGCCTGCTGCGGGTTATGTTCGATCCGCGCATGACTTTGCAGCAGCAGGTCTCGGCGCAACTCGAATCGCACTTCGGCGACAAGGTGTTCAAGACGGTCGTCCCGCGCAACGTGCGCCTGGCCGAGGCTCCCAGCTACGGCATGCCCGGCGTGGTCTACGATCGCAGCGCGCGCGGCGCGCAGGCCTATATTGCCTTTGGCACCGAAATGATCGAACGGGTCAAGGCCATGCGCGGCGGTGCCTGAATGCAGGCGGATCAAGACTTGCACCGCGCACGACGGATCGCCCGCATCGAAGAGGCCGCGCTCAACGCCACGGCCGTACCCGAGCAGCAGCTCTACAACGGCTGGCTGGTGCGCTGGGCCGACTCGTCGGCTAAGCGGGCACGCAGCGTCAGCGTCCTAGCGCCTTGCGCCTTGCCTCTGGACGAGCGGCTGGAATACGTGGCCGGCATCTACGCACGCCACGGCCTGCCGCTGATCTTTCGCCTGGCCGACGCCTGTCCCGATGCCGCGCTGGAGCACGCCCTGGCGGAGCGGGGTTTCAAACCCTATGGGCATACACTGGTCATGAGTGCATCCATGGGGCACGCAAGCGATCTTGCCGCCTGCCAGGAGCAGGATGCCAGGCAGCTGCGGCCGGCCGATGCGCAAGCGTTCGCCGCCCAGGTTGGCCTTCTCAAGGGCTCGCGCGCGCAATACGTCGCCGAGCACGCGCGGCGCCTTTCCAGCGTTGCCGTGCCCAAGCAGATGCTGCTGGCCTATGACGGCCACGATTGCGTCGGCGCCGCGATGGGCGTGTTCGACGGCGGGCTGATGGGCATTTTCGATGTCGTCAGCGACGCGGGGCGGCGCCGTCAGGGCATCGCAGCCCAATTGCTGCGCGAGCAGCTGCGAGAGGGCGGCAGGCAGGGCGCCGTGCAGGCTTACCTGCAGGTGGAGACAGGCAATCAACCGGCGCGCGCGCTCTACGCCCGCTACGGATTCACGAATCATCACCAATACTGGTACATGTCGCTGGCCGGCGGCCAGAGCGACCAATAAGCGCATCGAGAAAGAGGAATCACATGGCGACGAAAAAACCCAAGGGCCTGGGCCGGGGTCTGGATGTACTGCTGGGCGCGGACGCGCCCGCCGTCGACAACCTGGGCAAGGCCGGGAGCCAGAAGGAAGGCCCGCCGACGGCACTGCCGGTGGGTAGGCTGCGCGCCGGCAGATACCAGCCGCGCACCCGCATGGACGAAGGTTCGCTGGCCGAGCTGGCCGAATCCATTCGCACCCAGGGCGTGATCCAACCCATTACGGTCCGCGCCCTGGGCCAGGATGCGCCGGGCGAGTACGAGATCATTGCGGGCGAGCGGCGTTTTCGCGCCGCGCAACTGGCCGGGCTGAAAGAGGTTCCGGTGCAGGTGCGCGACGTTACCGACGAGAACGCAGCCGTCATCGCGCTGATCGAGAACATCCAGCGCGAAGATCTGAACCCGCTGGAAGAGGCGCAGGGGGTGCGCCGCCTGCTGGACGAATTCGGGCTGACCCATGAACAGGCGGCGCAGGCCATCGGCCGCTCGCGCTCGGCGACCAGCAATCTGCTGCGCCTGCTGAACCTGGCTGCGCCCGTGCAGACCATGCTGCTGGCCGGCGATATCGACATGGGCCACGCCCGCTCGCTGCTTTCGGTCGATGCCGCCACGCAGATTCAGCTGGCCAACCAGATCGTGGCCAAGAGGCTGTCGGTGCGCGAGGCCGAAAAGCTCGTGGCCCGGGTCCAGAAAGAAATCGAGGCCACCACGGCAAATAAAGCCAGGAGCGCGTCGCGCGACGTCACGCGGCTCGAAGAGGCCCTATCAGACCACCTGGGCACGCGAGTGACGCTCAAGGTCGGTGCCAAGGAGAAGGGCCAGATCCTCATCGATTTTCATGGCTGGGAGCACCTGAACGCATTGCTCGAGCGCCAGGGACTATCGGGGGTGCTCGATGCCTGACCATCCCTTGCCCCGGATCGCGCTGCTCGCCACGGGCGGCACCATTGCCGGCACCCAGGCGCAGGTCAACTCCGCCGGCTACAAGGCCGGAGCGCTACCAATCGGGCAGCTGGTCGATGCCGTGCCCGGTCTGAGCGCAATGGCCCGGATACAGGCCGAGCAGGTGGCCAACATCGGCAGCCAGAACATGAGCCATGCCGTGTGGCAGGCGCTGGCCGCCCGCATCGCGGACCTGTCCGGCGACGACGGCATACAGGGCATTGTCGTCGTGCACGGCACCGAC
>DAIDKG010000379.1 GCA_027450125.1 Bordetella sp.
GACCGTACCGCCTTCGCGAACTACCGGCTTGAGCTTGCCCAGGGCTTCGAGGCTGGTCTGGCGCGGATGCTCGTCCTTGGCAACCACGACAGGATCGCCTTTTTTCTGGGCGATGCTCACCGGCGTGATCTCGGCGTCGAAAAAGCCGGACTGCTGGGCGCGCACCGTCTTTTCCTGGCTGGCCAGGGCGAACTTGTCCTGGTCCTGGCGACCGATGCCGAAATCGGTGGCGACGTTCTCGGCCGTTTCGGGCATGGAATCGACGCCGTATTGGGCCTTGAGCAGCTTGTTGACGAAACGCCATCCGATGGTAGTGTCGTAGATGGCCGCATTGCGCGAGAAAGCCGTATCAGCCTTGCCCATGACGAAGGGCGCACGGCTCATGCTTTCGACGCCGCCGGCAAGCATCAGGCTGGCCTGGCCCGCGATGATCGCGCGCGCGGCAGAACCGATCGCATCCAGGCCGGAGCCGCACAGGCGGTTGATGGTCGCGCCCGGCGCCTCGATAGGCAGCCCGGCCAGCAGCAGGGCCATGCGCGCGACGTTGCGGTTGTCTTCGCCGGCCTGATTGGCACAGCCGTACAGCACATCGTCCAGTTCTTCCCACTTGACGCCCGGGTTGCGCGCCATGAGCGCCTTCAGGGGGATGGCGGCCAGATCGTCGGCCCGCACCGGCGACAGGGCACCGCCGTAGCGGCCGAAAGGAGTGCGTATGGCATCACAAATGAAGGCATGCGTGGTCATGGTCTGTCTCTCGTGTAGGAATCGCGTAAAGGGGTCTCGTCCCGATAGGGCTCAACCCTGCGATCTTACCGTGCCGGCCGCGCCCTCCGCATCGCTTCGGGAAGGCTTGGCGGCGTGAGAGGCCTCCTCTGCCACGGTCTGGCGCCGGAAGCGGCCGGCAACCAGGTGATAGAAAGGATGCGGGCTGAACTGCTTGGAAACCACCGATGCGCCCAGCGACGCAGCCAGCAGCCAGAACAGCATGGGTTGGCTGCCCGTCATTTCCATCACGACCACGCTGGCCGTGAGCGGCGCCTGAGTGGCCGCCGCCAGGAAGGCGGCCATGGAAAGCAGCACCAGCACGCGCTGGTCAACGCCGGAACCGAGCCAGTGCCAGATCTGCGCGCCGATCCCCGCGCCTGTGGTCAGGGCCGGCGTGAAAATGCCGCCGGGAATACCGGCCCAGTATGAGACCACCGTAGCGAGCAGCTTGGCCAGGCCGAAGCCGTCGACAGGCGACGGGTTGCCAGCCAGCAAATGCGCAGCCACATCGTAGCCTGTGCCATACACGGAACCGGCCGTCAGCGTGCCCAGGCAAGCCAGCGCCAGCCCCATGCCGGCCGCCATCCAGTAGGGATGGCGCCGCACCACGGAGCCCAGCTTGCGCGGCAGATTCTCCGCCAGGCTACCCGCGAGCAGTCGGGCAAAAACGCCCCCCAGCACGCCGTTTATCAAGCAGCACAGGAGGGTCCAGCCGAGCATGCCGTGGGCAAAGGCCTCGCCGTCGAAATGGCCGAAATACGGGTTATTGCCGGCCGCGGCCACTACCAGAAAACCCGCCGTCAGCACTGCAACCAATACGCGGCGCTGCCAACGCAGGGACACGCCGCGTCCCAGCTCCTCGATGGCGAACACCACGCCGGCCAGCGGCGCGTTGAACGCCGCCGCCAAGCCGCCCGCGGCCCCCGCCGCGATCAGTTCGCGCAGATCCAGGTCGCGCAGCGGCACGCCCAGGCGCTGGCACAAACGGCTCCAGGCAAGCATCACGGCGGCCCCCACCTGCACCGAAGGGCCTTCCCGGCCGATCGAGGCGCCCAGCGCCATGCCTGCGAAACTCAAGGGTATTTTCCAGACGGTCTGCAAGGAAACCAGGCGCCATTGCGCCCGCCCGGGGGGCAGCGACAAGGCGCCCATCACCTGGGGAATGCCGCTGCCGCCCGAATATGGCGCAAAGCGCAGCGTGAGCCAGCGCAGGACCAGCATGCCCAGCGGCAGGGCAATGAAAGCCAGCCAGCCGTACTCGCTAGTCCAATGGTGGTTCCACGCGAGGGCCATGTCGGCCAGGCGGGCAAATCCCAAGGACATCAACGCGACCAGCGCCGAACCGATCAGGAGCAGGGCCAGGCGCAGGCTTTTGCGCGAGAGCCGCCCCATGTGGCGCAGTTTTGTGCGCACTCGGCTGCGGATCTGGTCGAGAATCCGGGCTGGCATCGGATGATTGGAGTTTTTCATGGGCCGGGCGGCGTCGGGGCGATACCAGGAAAGGACCGCCAGATGGAAAGATAGTTCGAAAGAATATGACTCGCCCAGCGTCACGCATCTTGCGACGCGCGGCGCTGGGCGAGAGCGGACAAGACCAGGCTTGCGCGCGACCGGCTGCGGTC
>DAIDKG010000380.1 GCA_027450125.1 Bordetella sp.
ACGAAGGGGAAGCTCTCGGCCTTGCCGCCCTCGAAAGGCACGCCGTCGATGGTGCCGGCGAAATCAAGCGTGACGCGGTCGCCGTCGACGGCCGCGCGGCCGTCGCGGGCCTCGTACACGGCGCGCTGCTTGCGCAGCACCTCGATGGTCTGGTCGACTTCGGCGTCGGAGACTGCGCTGGTGCTGCGGGTGACCGACAAGGTCGCCAGGTCGGGCACGGCCACCTCGGGATAGACCTCGAAGGTTGCGGTGAAGGCCAGCGTGGATTCATCCACGCCCTCGGTCTTGGGTTCGACGCTGGGAGCGCCGGCCACACGCAGCTTGGCCCCGTCGACGGCCTGCTCGAAGGCGCGGCCGACCTGGCTGTTGATCACGTCGTAGCGGATGCCGGGGCCATGACTGCGCTCGAGCATGGCCATGGGAACCTTGCCGGGACGAAAACCCTGGACTTTGGCAGTGCGGGCCACGCGCTTGAGCTGGTCCTGCACTTCTTTTTCGACAGCGGCCAGGGAAACGGCCAGATCGATACGGCGCTCCAGGCCGGAGAGAGTTTGAACCACAGGCTGCATTAAAAAGACCTATTTGCGAAAAGATGAAGGGAGGGACCGCCAGAAAACACAGCGGCGAAACCAGCTATTTTACCGGAAACGCAATTGCCGTCCCGATCACGCGGGGGACGGAGCGCCAATATGAAAAAAGCCCCTTGCGGGGCTTTTCAGGCTAGAGCCGGACGCTGCTTACAGCGCCTGGATCTTGGTGGCCTGGGGACCCTTGGGGCCCATCGCGGTCACGAAGCTGACGCGCTGATTTTCTTCGAGGGTCTTGAAGCCCTGCGATTGAATTTCGGAGAAGTGGGCGAACAGATCCTTGCCACCCGATTCGGGGGTGATGAAGCCATAGCCTTTTTCCGCGTTGAACCACTTGACGACGCCGGTTTCCATACTGAGTTTCCTAAACGATTGCTGATAGAGGGCTTGCGCCCGAAACCACGGATCTAGCAATGAGGGAACCAGTAAACGGCCGCCGCTAGGCTGGCACTGTACGAACTCAAGACCCCAATCCGCAGGGGACGGATAGTAGCACGCAACTTATGACAAAAACAATCAATCATCCACCGGCAACCCCAGCAGGTCGAGCGCAGCGTTGTAACAGTCCTCGCCAGAACAGAAAAACACCGCTACGTCGCCCGGATTGACGTTGTCGAGAACATCGTCGATCTGGCTCTGGGCCTGGTCGAACTCGTCAACCACCGCGGCGTGGATTTCGGCCCCCGCCTCCACCAGCGCCTCGGGCACGATGCGCGGGATGATCTCCAGATCCGGCTCGCCCAGGACGACATACACCGTAAGCGGTTGGCCGTCTATCACCGTGGACAGGCCCATGCCGTTCTCGAACGTGGAAAGGCGGGTGCTGAGGATGTTCATGTGCGCAAGGGAAAAATAATTTGCCCGATTGTAGTCCCCCGCCCCTTTGCGCTGCTGCCGCGCGCGCGCCCGGCGTTTTACAATTGGACACTCAAATTCACCGCGCTGACCTGATTCGGTTGGACCAAGCAGAAAAACCATGGCTCGCAACAGAACCGCCCTGCTGAAGAAACCTGCCTTGTTCCTGATTGCCGGCATCTGCATCACCCTGGTCACTACCGGCGTGGTTGCGGTCGCGCTCTACCAGATGCGGATGGACGCGATGGCGCAGGCGCGCGACGTGGCGCAGAACCTGGCCATCTCGCTGGAGAAGGAAACCGAACGCACGCTGGACATCTACCAACTGGCGCTGCGCAACGTGCTGACGAGTCTGGAGACGCCCAGCCCGGAGTTGCCGCCCGAAACCAGGCAGCTCCTGGCTTTCAACGCTGCAGGCGCCATTTCGGATCTGGGCGTGATTGTCGCAACGGATGCCTCGGGCAAGATCACGCTGGACTCGCGCTCGATGCAGCCGTCGACCATCGACATCAGCCAGCGCGACTATTTCCAGGTCCAGCAGCAAAATCCGGATGTCGGCTTGTACTTCGGCAGCCCGTTCATGCCGACGCCAGAATCGGCGTACGCGTCCATCGCCATGAGCCGGCGCGTTGCCGGTGCCAATGGCCGCTTCGAAGGCGTCGTCGCGGGAACGTTGAGCCTGAAATATTTTCATCGCCTGTTCGGCGGTTCGATACTCGGAGATCACGGCACCCTGACCCTGATGCGAACGGACGGGGTCGTATTGATGCGGCGCCCATACAAGCCGCAGGACATCGGCCGCTCTCTGGCGCAGGGTTCGGTATTTCCGCTCCTGCTTGGTTCGGACCATGGCACGTTCGTGCACCGCTCGTCGGTGGACGGCACGCTGCGCCTATACAGCTTCAGGCGCATCGGGCGCTACCCGATGGTCGTGGTGGTCGGGCTGGGGGTGCGGGACATTTACGCGGGATGGCGCAAGCGCGCGATCGCCATCGGCAGCGTCGCGGCCGTTCTGGACCTCGTCACGATCATGTTGTGCCTGATGTTCAGCGTCCAGCTGCAACGAAGGCTGGGCACCGAGCGCCAGTTGCAGAAACTTGCATGGTTCGACACGCTGACAGGCCTGCCCAACCGCAGGCAGGTCAACCGGCAGGCGCGCGGCACGCTGGCCGAGGCCCGCCGGCAGTCGCTGCAGTTCGCTGTCTTGTTCATCGACCTGGATCGGTTCAAGCGCATCAATGATACCCAGGGGCACGACATCGGCGATCAGGTGCTCAGAGAGGTCGCACAGAGGCTGCGCAATTGCGTTCGCGACGAGGACACGATCGGCCGCCTGGGCGGCGATGAATTCGTGGCCCTGATCAAGCATTGCGACGTGCACAAGGCCGCGCATGTGGCCGATCGCATTCTTGCCGCCGTGCAGCAGCCCATAGCCGTCAATGCCGGACGCGGCGCCGGCATCGCTCTGGGCGTGAGCGTGGGCATCGCGCTGTACCCTCACGACGGACAGAGTGTCGATGTGCTTTTGCGCAATGCGGACATGGCGATGTACCGGGCCAAGAATGCCGGGCGCGGCCAGATGCATTTCTACGCCGCCGAATACGAGCAAGAGGCCAAGGCGCATCTCGAACTGGAAATCGCGCTGCGGCACGCCCTGCGCTCGGGCGCCCTGCAAATGGCCTATCAGCCCAAGATCGGGGCATGGGGAACAATGCATGGCGCCGAGGCTCTGGTGCGCTGGCGTGACGAAAACCTGGGCGCCGTTCCGCCGGAACGTTTTATCGCCATCGCGCAGGAAAGCGGCTTGATCACGGAACTGGACACCTGGGTCCTGCGGCAAGCCTGCGCCCAGCTGGCCTCATGGCGCGCCGAGGGCGTGGACATTCCGGGCATTTCCGTCAATGTCTGCCCCGCCGATTTCAAGCGGGCCGATTACGCCGAGTTCATTTCCAGCACGCTGCAGGAACATGACCTGCGCCCGTCGGACCTGACCCTGGAAATGACCGAGCGCGTGATGTTCAGCGAGCCGGCCGAGGATATCCGCGCATCGCTCGACGCAGTACGCGCCCTGGGCGTCACGCTGTCCATCGACGACTTCGGCACGGGCTATTC